>NZ_JBIWJA010000005.1:0-118836 GCF_044764905.1 Streptomyces sp. NPDC093586
GGTACTTCTGCGGCCGACCGATTCCGCGCCGTTCCGAGGACGGACACCCCCCGGCGCGGCCCCGACCCACAGCCCACGCACCGCGCCACCCGCACAGGCCGCCGCAGGCACCCCGCACCCCCACCGAACCCGCACAGGCCGCCGCAGGCACCCCGCCCACGCGCCGCAGGCACCCGCAGGCACCCGCAGGCACCGCCCCACCACCGCCGGAGACATGACGCCGCTACAGCTGCGGCGGGTCCGGACGGCCGCCGATCCAGTTCTGGAGGGTGCGGCGGGGTACGGTCCAGCGGCGGTCGTGGCGGTAGGCGCGCAGGCGGGACTTGGCGCGGGCGCGCGGGCGGCGGCCGTAGAAGCGGCGGGCCCAGAAGGAGCCGGGGCGGGCCAGGCGGACGGCGCCGATCACGGCGATGAACGGGACGATCACGCCGAAGACCGCGAGCCGTACCTTGCCCTTGGCCAGGGAGAGGAGGGAGAAGCCGAAGTTGCCCGCGACGGTCGCGATGACGTTGGCGCGGTCCTGCAGCTCGCTCTGGGAGACGTTGTCGACGCCGAACGGCGTGAATCCTGCGAGGACCAGGCCGACCAGGGCCGCGGTGACCACCACGACCTCCACGCTCTTGCGGCCGGCCTCGGTCCAGTAGACGTCGTCGAGGTGCAGGATCAGCGCGAACTCGTCCAGGACGAGACCCGTCCCGATGCCGAAGACCACCGCCGCGAGGGCGGGGCCGAACCCGTGCCGGTCGCCGGCGACCGCGCCGAAGCCGCCGACGACGGTGAGGACGATCCCGGGGACCACGTGGTGGATGTGCACCCCGCCCGCCTTGACGTTCCCGAACGGGCCCTTGCCCGCCCGGATCAGGCGGGTGACGACGCGGGTGATCACGAACGTCAGCACGAAGGCGCCGAGGGCGAGGAGCAACGGCAGCTTGCCCGGTTCGACGATGTTCCGCTGCCACCAATCTCCCATATGCGAACTTTAGTCCCGGGCCGCGGAAGCGCCCCGGTGACCGCCGGGTAGTCTGCGCCGGTGTTCAGGACCCCTTCCTCCCACGGCCTCCGGTTCGCGTTCGGCACCCTCACCGTGCTCCCGGCCCGGGTGACCCGCTGGGACCGTGGGGCGGCGCGCGGCGGCATGCTGTGCGCCCCGCTGGCCGGGCTGGTCGTCGGTGCCGTTTCCGCCGCCGTCGGGCTCGCCCTGCTGTTCCTCGGCGCCGGCAGCCCGCTCGCCGCGGTCGCCACCGTCGCCGTGCCCGCCGTCCTCACCCGGGGGCTGCACCTGGACGGGCTGGCCGACACCGCGGACGGCCTGGGCAGCGGGAAGCCCGCCGAGGACGCGCTGCGGATCATGAAGCAGTCGGACATCGGGCCGTTCGGCGTGATCGCCCTCGTCCTGGTGCTGCTGGCCCAGGTGGCCGCGCTGACGCAGGCGTACGACGACTCGTGGGCGCGGGGCGCGCTCGCCGCCGTGGTCTCGGCGACCGCCGCCCGGCTGGCGCTCACCCTGGCCGCCCGGGCCGGGGTCCCGGCCGCGCGCCCGGAGGGGCTGGGCGCCGCGGTCGCCGGGGTGGTCCCGGCGGGCGGGGCACTGGGCGCGGCCGTCGCCGTCACGGCCGCCGGGGCGGCGGCGGGAGCGTCCCTCGGGACGTGGGACGCGGTCCGTACGGCGCTCGCCGTGCTGGGCGCCGTCGCCGTCGCCGAACTGCTGCTGCGGCACTGCGTCCGCCGCTTCGGCGGGGTCACCGGTGACGTCTTCGGCGGGGTCGCGGAGGCGGCGGCCACGGCCGCGCTGGTCGCCTCGGTGCTGGGCTGACGCTCAGCAGGCCTCGCGCCACGCCCCCAGTTCGTACTTCTTGAGCATCGAACTCAGCCGCAGCTCACGGGACTCGGCGCAGAAACGGTCGGTGGGCAGCTCGTACTCGACATGGAAGACGGCCTTGTCCGCGTCGGTGAACGGCTTGTTGGCGGCGCACTCGCCGTGCTGGGCGCACTGCTCGTTGACCGCGAAGTCGAAGTCGTCCACCAGCTCCGGGATCTGGTCGAGGTCGTTCTTCAGGCCGACGGCCATGCCCCGGTCGTGGGCGAGCTTCGCGATCAGCCGGTTGTAGCGGAGCTGGTCGTCGGCGGTGAGCGGGAAGCCGGTCTCGTTCTCGTAGCCGTCCATGTTGTCCGGCTCGACGGCGTCGAAACCCTTGTCGCGGCACATGTCGAGGCGTTCGGCCATCAGCGGCTCCAGGACGTCCGTCGCCCGGATGTCCAGCCAGCGTTCGCCGTCCCAGCCGTTGCCCTCGCCCAACACCGACTCGGGGAACTCCGCCGCGTCGGGGCGGAAGTCCTCCCAGGCGCCGGTGGACACGTAGCAGACGACCTTGCGGCCGTCGTCGTGCAGGGCGGCCACCGTGGACGCGGTGTGGTCGAAGCCGTCGATGTCGTAGACCGGCACGTCGACGGTGGTGTCGAGCCTGCCGCTGAGCTGCCACTGCCAGGCGGTGCCGGGGCGCGGCTGCCAGGGGCCGGCGGCGCCCCGCCCGTCGTCGGGGGGCGACGACGAGCAGCCCGCGAGCAGCAGGAGCAGGGCCGTCAGCAGGGCCGGGCGTCTCATGGGGCGTACTCCAGGGATGGGGGCGGCATACCCCGCGATGATCTCGTACGTCCTCGGGGGCGCGGGAAACGCGGGGCGCGGGAGCGAGCGGACGGGGGTGCGAGCGTAGGCTCGTGCCGGGTGTTTGCCCGCCCGGGCAAAGACCGCCTCGCAGGAGGGATCTAGGGTCGGTTGTCGGGCCCGGTCGACCCACCCGCATTCGGCCATACAAGACTTCGTACGGAAGCGAGATTTCACCACCGTGACTGCTCTCACTCTCTCCACCGCAGCGGTGCCCGGCCTGCGGGCCGACGCCATCGTGATCGGTGTCGCCAAGGGTGCCCGCGGCCCCGTCGTCGCACCGGGTGCCGAGGCCGTGGACAACGCGTACGACGGCAGGCTCGCCGACGTGCTGGAGACCCTCGGTGCCTCCGGTGCCGAGGGCGAGGTGACGAAGCTGCCCTCGCCGTCCGGCTTCAAGACCCCCGTCGTGGTGGCGGTGGGCCTGGGCGCCGAGCCCGAGAAGGACGCCGGTTTCGACGCCGAGGCGCTGCGCCGGGCCGCCGGCGTGGCCGCCCGCGCGCTCGCCGGCGCCAAGAAGGCCGTCTTCGCGCTGCCGTTGACCGAGGCCGCCGACGCCGGCGCCGTCGGTGAGGGCGTGCTGCTCGGCGCGTACTCCTTCGACGCGTACAAGGAGAACGGCCGTCAGACGCAGGGCGCCGCGAAGGCGAAGAACGGCAAGGCGCCGCTCGCCGAGGCCGCGCTGCTCGGCGGCAAGCCCCGCGACAAGGCGTACAAGGCCGCGATCGAGCGTGCCGCCGCCGTCTCCGAGGAGCTGAACCGCGCCCGCGACCTGGTCAACACCCCGCCGAACGACCTGAACCCCGAGGCGTTCGCGGCGATCGCGCAGGCCGCCGCCAAGGAGCACGGCATCAAGGTGCAGGTGCTCGACGAGAAGGCGCTGACCAAGGGCGGCTACGGCGGCATCCTCGGCGTCGGCGCCGGTTCGGCGTCGGGGCCGCGGCTGGTGAAGCTGTCGTACACCTCGTCCAAGGCGACGAAGTCCCTCGCCTTCGTCGGCAAGGGCATCACCTACGACTCGGGCGGCATCTCGCTGAAGCCGGCCGGGCACAACGAGACGATGAAGTGCGACATGGCCGGTGCCGCCGCCGTGTTCGCCGCGGTCGTCGCCGCCGCGCGTCTCGGCCTCGACGTCAACGTCACCGGCTGGCTGGCGCTGGCCGAGAACATGCCGTCCGGCTCCGCCACCCGCCCGGGTGACGTGCTGCGCATGTACAGCGGCAAGACGGTGGAGGTCCTCAACACCGACGCCGAGGGCCGTCTCGTCCTCGCCGACGCCCTGTGGGCGGCCTCGCAGGAGAAGCCCGACGCGATCATCGACGTGGCGACCCTGACCGGTGCGATGATGCTGGCGCTGGGCAGCCGTACGTACGGGATCATGGCGAACGACGACGCGTTCCGCGCCGCGGTGCACGAGGCGGCGGAGGAGGTCGGCGAGCCGGCGTGGCCGATGCCGCTGCCCGAGCACCTGCGCAAGGGCATGGAGTCCGCGACCGCCGACATCGCCAACATGGGCGAGCGGATGGGCGGCGGTCTGGTGGCCGGCCTGTTCCTGCGCGAGTTCGTCGGCGAGGGCATCACCTGGGCGCACCTGGACATCGCGGGTCCGGCGTTCAACGAGAGCGGGCCGTTCGGGTACACGCCGAAGGGCGGCACGGGTACGGCGGTGCGGACGCTGGTGCGGGTCGCCGAGCTGACGGCCGCGGGCGACCTGGGCTGACGTTCGCCCGAGGGCTCGGGGGTGCGGGGAGTTGTGCGGCAGCGGGTCCGTCGTTGCCCGCGCAGTTCCCCGCGCCCCTGACGGCGTCGCCCCACCGTCCCTCTCGAAGGAACGTGGGGCGTCTCACACACCGGCCCCACGTCTCGTCGGCCCCCGACAAGTGCGAAGATGGGGCTCGGCAGGACAGGGCCCCAACCAAGGGCCGAAGAACGAGCGGCCGGACACCAGCCGCCAGCCGGTCACCGACGACCGGCGGCGCACATGCATGGAGGACGTGACGTGGCGAACGACGCCAGCACCGTTTTCGACCTAGTGATCCTCGGCGGTGGTAGCGGTGGTTACGCCGCGGCCCTGCGCGGGGCGCAGCTGGGCCTGGACGTCGCCCTGATCGAGAAGGACAAGGTCGGCGGCACCTGCCTGCACAAGGGGTGCATCCCCACCAAGGCCCTGCTGCACGCGGGCGAGATCGCCGACCAGGCCCGCGAGAGCGAGCAGTTCGGTGTGAAGGCCACCTTCGAGGGCATCGACGTACCGGCCGTCCAGAAGTACAAGGACGAGGTGATCTCGGGCCTGTACAAGGGTCTGCAGGGTCTGATCGCCTCGCGCAAGGTGACCTACATCGAGGGTGAGGGCCGGCTGTCCTCCCCGACCTCGGTGGACGTCAACGGTCAGCGCATCCAGGGCCGCCACGTCCTGCTGGCGACCGGCTCCGTGCCGAAGTCGCTGCCGGGCCTGGACATCGACGGCAACCGGATCATCTCCTCCGACCACGCGCTCGTCCTGGACCGCGTGCCGAAGTCCGCGATCATCCTGGGCGGCGGCGTCATCGGCGTCGAGTTCGCCTCGGCGTGGAAGTCGTTCGGCACCGACGTCACGATCATCGAGGGCCTCAAGCACCTCGTGCCGGTCGAGGACGAGAACAGCTCCAAGCTGCTGGAGCGCGCCTTCCGCAAGCGGGGCATCAAGTTCAACCTGGGCACCTTCTTCGACAAGGCCGAGTACACCCAGGACGGCGTCAAGGTCACCCTCGCCGACGGCAAGGAGTTCGAGGCCGAGGTCCTGCTCGTCGCCATCGGCCGCGGCCCGGTCTCGCAGGGCCTGGGCTACGAGGAGGCCGGGGTCGCCATGGACCGCGGCTACGTCCTGGTCGACGAGTACATGCGGACCAACGTCCCGACCATCTCCGCCGTCGGCGACCTGGTCCCGACGCTCCAGCTCGCGCACGTCGGTTTCGCCGAGGGCATCCTGGTGGCGGAGCGCCTGGCCGGTCTGAAGACCGTCCCGATCGACTACGACGGCGTGCCGCGGGTGACGTACTGCCACCCGGAGGTCGCCTCCGTCGGCATCACCGAGGCCAAGGCCAAGGAGATCTACGGCGCGGACAAGGTCGTCGCCCTGAAGTACAACCTGGCCGGCAACGGCAGGAGCAAGATCCTGAAGACCGCGGGTGAGATCAAGCTCGTCCAGGTCAAGGACGGTGCCGTGGTCGGCGTCCACATGGTCGGCGACCGCATGGGCGAGCAGGTCGGCGAGGCGCAGCTGATCTACAACTGGGAGGCGCTGCCGGCCGAGGTGGCCCAGCTCATCCACGCCCACCCGACGCAGAACGAGGCGCTCGGCGAGGCCCACCTGGCGCTGGCCGGCAAGCCGCTGCACTCCCACGACTGACCTTCCCTCGGTCACTGGGCGCGACGACACAGACTTCCGCAATTCGTAAGGAGCAACCGAAACCATGGCGGTTTCCGTAACCCTTCCGGCGCTCGGCGAGAGCGTCACCGAGGGCACCGTCACCCGTTGGCTCAAGGCCGAGGGTGAGCGCGTCGAGGCCGACGAGCCGCTGCTCGAGGTCTCGACCGACAAGGTCGACACCGAGATCCCGGCCCCCGCCTCCGGCGTGCTGTCCTCCATCAAGGTCGCCGAGGACGAGACGGTCGAGGTCGGCGCCGAACTGGCCCTGATCGACGACGGTTCCGGCGCCCCGGCCGAGGCCCCGGCCGCCGAGGCCGCCCCGCAGGCCCAGCAGGTCGCCGAGCCGGCCCCCGAGCCCGCACCGGCCGCTCCCTCCACCGAGCAGGCCGCCCCGGCCCCGGCTCCGACCGCCGAGGCCGCCTCGGGCGGCGGTTCCGCCCAGGGCACCGACGTGGTCCTGCCCGCGCTCGGCGAGTCCGTCACCGAGGGCACCGTCACCCGCTGGCTGAAGTCGGTCGGCGACAGCGTCGAGGCCGACGAGCCGCTGCTCGAGGTCTCGACCGACAAGGTCGACACCGAGATCCCGGCCCCCGCCTCCGGCACCCTGCTGGAGATCGTGGTCGGCGAGGACGAGACCGCCGAGGTCGGCGCCAAGCTGGCCGTCATCGGCGAGGCGGGTGCCGCCCCGGCCGCCCCCGCGCAGCCGGCCGCCCCCGCGCAGCCCGAGCCCGCCCCGGCCCCGCAGCAGGCCGCCCCGGCATCGGCCGCTCCGGCCGCCCCCGCCGCTCCGGCCGCCCCCGCCGCCCCGGCTCCGCAGGCGCCCGCGCCGGCCCCGGCCGCACCGGCCCAGCCCGCCGCTCCGGCTGCTCCGGCTGCTCCGGCCGCCGCCCGGCCGGCGGACGACGGTGCCTACGTCACCCCGCTGGTGCGCAAGCTCGCCGCCGAGAACGGCGTCGACCTGTCCACCGTCAAGGGCACCGGCGTCGGCGGCCGTATCCGCAAGCAGGACGTCACCGCTGCCGCCGAGGCCGCGAAGGCCGCCGCTCAGGCTCCGGCCGCCGCTGCCGCCGCCGCGCCCGCCGCGAAGAAGGCCCCCTCCCTGGAGGCCTCCCCGCTGCGCGGCCAGACCGTCAAGATGCCGCGCATCCGCAAGGTCATCGGCGACAACATGGTCAAGGCGCTGCACGAGCAGGCCCAGCTGTCGTCGGTCGTCGAGGTCGACGTCACCCGCCTGATGAAGCTGCGCGCCAAGGCGAAGGACTCCTTCGCGGCGCGTGAGGGCGTCAAGCTCTCCCCGATGCCGTTCTTCGTCAAGGCCGCCGCCCAGGCGCTGAAGGCCCACCCGGTCATCAACGCCAAGATCAACGAGGCCGAGGGGACCATCACCTACTTCGACACCGAGCACGTCGGTATCGCGGTGGACTCCGAGAAGGGCCTGATGACCCCGGTCATCAAGAACGCCGGTGACCTCAACATCGCCGGCATCGCCAAGGCCACGGCCGAGCTGGCGGGCAAGGTCCGCGCCAGCAAGATCACCCCGGACGAGCTGTCCGGCGCGACCTTCACCATCAGCAACACCGGTTCGCGCGGCGCGCTGTTCGACACGATCATCGTGCCGCCGGGCCAGGTCGCGATCCTCGGCATCGGTGCCACGGTCAAGCGTCCGGCCGTCATCGAGACGGAGGAGGGCACGGTCATCGGCGTCCGCGACATGACGTACCTGACCCTGTCCTACGACCACCGCCTGGTGGACGGCGCCGACGCCGCCCGCTACCTGACGGCGGTCAAGGCGATCCTGGAGGCGGGCGAGTTCGAGGTCGAGCTCGGCCTGTAATCCCCCTGCCAGTGGGCCCCCACGGTGCCCCCGCCCGGAGCTTCCCGGGCGGGGGCACCGTCGCGTTCCGGCGGCAGCACGCTGTGTAAGTCTCGTCTCACCTGCGTAAAAGCGCGCCTGCGCGCCCCTCCCGGGCGCCGCGACGGCCGTATTGTCTAAACGTCAACGCCCCGGGGTCCCGCCCGCCGCCCGACCACCGCCCCTCAACGAGACCCTTCGGGCCGCAGCATAGAATCCGTGCCCCCTCCGAAGGAGCCCTCATGACCGCGCCCGTCGTCCACTCGCTGCGGGAACAGATCCGTGAGCACATCCTGGAAGGGATCATCAGCGGACGCTGGCAGCCGGGCGAGCGGATCGTGGAGCGGCGGATCGCCACCGAGCTGGAGGTCAGCCAGACCCCGGTGCGGGAGGCGCTGCGCGAGCTGGAGTCGCTGCGGCTGATCGAGTCGGCGCCGAACAAGGGCGTGCGCGTACGCAATCTGACCGCCGCCGACCTGGAGGAGAGCTACCCGGTCCGGGCGGGTCTGGAGGCCATCGCGGCGGAGCTGGCGGCGGACCGGCTCGCCGAGGACTGCTCGGTCCTGGAACCGCACGTGGCCGCGCTCTACGAGGCCGACCGGGTGGCCGACGGGACGGCCCAGGTGCGGCACACGGTGGGCTTCCACCGGGAGCTGGTGCGGGCGGCCGGCAACTCGGTGCTGCTGCACACGTGGGAGGGGCTGGGCATCGAGGTGTTCACGGCGCTGTCGATACGGTGGCTGGGAACGGTGCAGCAGTCGTACGCGGAGGAGCACGAGGAGCTGGTCGCGGCGTTCCGGCGCCGGGACCCGCGGATCGCGGACCTGGTCAAGTCCCACGTCCTGGGCTGCGCCCCCCGCGCCTGACACTCCGTCCCCGCCGCCCCTTCCCGGCCCTTGGGGTGCGCCCCCAGCTCCCGGTCCGCGCGGGTCCCCGCGCCTTCGGAGGGGCGGGGACCCGCGCGGTCGGCCACGGCGCGACCACTCGAGCCGTACCACGCTCACCTGCACAAACACCCACCGGACAAGGTCACCCGGTGCCACCACCGAAGGCACCCCGTGCCGACTTTCTCGAGATCGAGAGGTTTTAGCCCTCAACCCTTTGATCGATCATCGATCAGGGAGTTACAGTCACCGACGGGCTTGCATCCGAGCTCCAGCCCTGTCCTGCCAAAGACCTAGGGCACCCCCGAACCCTTGACTTGAGGGAACCCCCTTCGACTGAGGAAGGCGGCGACATGACCGACCCCAACGCCATCCAGCCGAGCGAGCTCGACCAGCTCCCGGACCGCGACCCCGAGGAGACCGCCGAGTGGCGGGCCTCCCTGGACGCCGTCACCAAGGCGGCCGGGCCGCACCGTGCCGCGTACCTGATGCGCCGCACACTGGAGCGCGCCGAGGGCGCCGGCATCGCCCTGCCGAAGCTCCTCGAGACGGACTACGTCAACACCATCCCCACCTCCGCCGAGCCCACCGTGGACGGCGACGAGGAGATGGAGCAGCGGATCACCGCCTGGAACCGCTGGAACGCGGCGGCGATGGTGACCCGCGGGAGCAAATACGGCGTCGGCGGCCACATCGCCACCTTCGCCTCCGCGGCCTGGCTGTACGAGACCGGCTTCAACCACTTCTTCAAGGGCAAGGAGGCGGACGGCTCCGGCGACCAGCTCTACATCCAGGGCCACGCCTCCCCCGGCATCTACGCCCGCGCCTTCCTCGACGGCCGGCTGAACGAGGAGCAGCTCGACAACTTCCGCCGCGAGGCCGGGGGCAACGGCCTGCCGTCCTACCCGCACCCGCGCCGCCTGCCCTGGCTGTGGGAGTTCCCCACCGTCTCCATGGGCCTCGGTCCGATCTCCGCGATCTACCAGGCGCGGTTCAACCGCTACCTGACCAGCCGCGGCATCAAGGACCTGACGAACTCCCACGTGTGGGCGTTCCTCGGTGACGGCGAGATGGACGAGCCCGAGTCCACCACGGCGCTCACCCTCGCCTCCCGCGAGGGCCTGGACAACCTGACCTTCGTCATCAACTGCAACCTGCAGCGCCTCGACGGTCCGGTCCGCGCCAACTTCAAGATCGTGCAGGAGCTGGAGGCCCAGTTCCGCGGCGCCGGCTGGAACGTCGTCAAGACGCTGTGGGGCACCGCCTGGGACGAGCTGTTCCAGCTCGACACCACGGGCGCGCTCGTACGCCGGCTGCGCGAGGTACCGGACGCGCAGGTGCAGACGTACCAGACGCGCGACGCCGCCTACATCCGCGAGGACTTCTTCGGCAAGGACCCGGCGCTCGTCGAGATGGCGAAGCTCCTGTCCGACGACAAGATCCTCGAGTGCTTCCACTACTCGCGCGGCGGCCACGAGTCCCGCAAGGTCTACGCCGCGTACCGGGCCGCGCTCGCCCACAAGGGCGCGCCGACCGTGATCCTGGCCCAGACGGTCAAGGGCCACACCCTCGGCTCCGGCTTCGCCTCCAAGAACGCCAACCACCAGATGAAGAAGCTCTCGGTGGACGAGTTCAAGGACATGCGCGACCTGCTCGGCCTGCCGATCAAGGACAGCGACTTCGTCGACGGCGTGGTCCCCTACGGCCACCCGGGCGCCGACTCCCCCGAGGTCCGCTACCTCCAGGAGCGCCGCGCCGCCCTCGGCGGCCCGGCCCCGGCCCGCCGCGTGCACCCGGTGGCGCCGCTGCCCGCGCCCGCCGACAAGGCGTTCGCGTCCTTCGACAAGGGTTCCGGCTCCCAGAACGTCGCCACCACGATGGCGTTCGTCCGCCTGGTCAAGGACCTGGTCCGCGACAAGGAGACCGGCAAGCGCTGGGTGCCGATCGTCCCCGACGAGGCGCGCACCTTCGGCATGGAGTCGCTGTTCCCGTCGCTGGGCATCTACTCGCCCAAGGGCCAGACGTACGAGCCGGTCGACCGCGACCAGCTGATGTACTACAAGGAGGCCAAGAACGGCCAGATCCTCAACGAGGGGATCACCGAGGCCGGTTCGATGGCCGACTTCATCGCCGCTTCGACGTCGTACGCGACGCACGGCGAGGCGATGATCCCGTTCTACATCTTCTACTCGATGTTCGGCTGGCAGCGCACGGCCGACCAGATGTGGCAGCTCGGCGACCAGCTCGGCCGCGGCTTCCTGATCGGCGCGACGGCCGGCCGCACCACGCTGACCGGCGAGGGCCTCCAGCACGCGGACGGCCACTCCCCCGTCATCGCCGCCACCAACCCGGCCGCGCTGACGTACGACCCGGCGTTCGCGTACGAGGTCGCCGCCATCGTCAAGGACGGTCTGCGCCGCATGTACGGCGAGACGGCCCCGGGCGAGGACCCGAACGTCTTCTACTACCTGACGGTCTACAACGAGCCGCTGCCGCAGCCGGCCAAGCCGTCGGTCCCCGGCGTCGACGAGGGCATCGTCAAGGGCCTGTACCGGTTCAACACGGCGGAGTCGGCCGGCCTCACCCCGGTCGCGAACGCGCCGCGCATCCAGCTCCTGGGCTCCGGCACGGCGATCCACTGGGCGCTGAAGGCGCAGCGGATGCTGTCCGAGGAGTGGGGCGTGGCCGCCGACGTGTGGTCGGCGACGTCGTGGGGCGAGCTGCGCCGCGACGCGCTGGAGGCCGACGAGGCGCTGCTGCGCGGCGAGGAGCGGGTGCCGTACGTCCGCCAGGCGCTCCAGGGTGCCGAAGGTCCGGTGCTGGCCGTCTCCGACTACATGCGCCAGGTCCCGGACCAGATCGCGCAGTGGGTCGAGCAGGACTGGTCCTCGCTGGGCGCCGACGGCTTCGGTCTGTCGGACACCCGTGAGGCCGCCCGCCGTCACTTCGGCGTCGACGCCGAGTCCATCGTGGTCGCGGCCCTGGCCCAGCTCGCCAGGCGCGGCGAGGTCCAGGCGACGGCCGTGAAGGAGGCGCGCGAGCGCTACGGCATGTGAGGCTCTGACCCGAGATGGTCTGTGAGGAGGCCCCCGCTTCGGCGGGGGCCTCCTGCATGATGTGGGCATGCGCGCTGCCCGCCTCATCAAGATGGTGCTGCTGCTCCAGTCCCGTCCGGCCATGACCGCCGCCGAGCTGGCCCGGGAGCTGGAGGTGTCGGAGCGGACCGTGACGCGGGACGCGCAGGCGCTGTCGGAGGCGGGCGTGCCGGTGTACGCCGAGCGGGGCCGGGCCGGGGGGTACCGGCTGATCGGCGGGTACCGGACGCGGCTGACGGGTCTGGCGCGCGGCGAGGCGGAGGCACTGTTCCTGTCCGGGGTGCCGGGGGCGCTGCGCGAGATGGGACTGGAGGACGCGGCGTCGGCGGCCCGGCTGAAGGTGTCGGCGGCGCTGCTGCCCTCGCTGCGGGACGCCTCCCGCACGGCGGCGCAGCGGTTCCACCTGGACGCGCCGAACTGGTTCCGGGAACCGGAGACGCCCGGGCTGCTGCCGGCGGTCGCGGACGCGGTGTGGGACGACCGGCCGCTCACCGCGCGCTACCGGCGCGGCGAGGAGGAGGTCGTCCGGGAGCTGGAGCCGTACGGACTCGTGCTGAAGGCGGGCGTCTGGTACCTGTGCGCGCGGGTGCCGGACGGCGGCTCGTTCCGGGTGTACCGGATCGACCGGTTCACGGCGGTGGAGCCCGGCGGGGAGCGGTTCGAGCGGGACCGGGAGTTCGACCTGCCCGCGTTCTGGGCGGAGCGTGCCGAGCAGTTCGCGCGCTCGATCCTGCGGGCCGAGGTCGTGGTGCGGCTGTCCGAGCGGGGACTGCGCGCGCTGCCGCACGCCGTCGAGGCGCTGTCCGCCCGGGCGGCCCTGGCGGCCGCCGGTGCGCCGGACGCGGACGGGTGGGTGACGGTGACCCTGCCGGTGGAGTCCGAGGAGGTCGCCCTCACCCAGCTGAGGACGCTGGGACCGGAGGTGGAGGTGCTGGCCCCCGGGGAGCTGCGGGAACGCTTCGCCCGGGACGCCCGGCGGCTCGCCGCGCTGTACGGGGACGAGCCCTGACCGGACCCGGCGACCCACCACGCCGTACGCGGACGAGCCCTGACCGGACCCGGCGACCCACCCGGACATGACGATCCGCTCCGCTCCACGTGCGGGGCACCCCTTCAGGGCCGATGCTGGACCCGTGATGGACGAGACGGAGTTCTGGGAGCTGATCGACGCCGCCCGGCGGGGCGCCGACGGTGATCCCGAGGAACAGGCCGACCTGCTCCTGGAGCGGCTCCTCGGGCTGGACCCGGACCTCGTCCTGGACTTCGCCCGCCACTTCGAGGCCCGCTACAACCGGGCCTGCACGTGGGACCTGTGGGCCGCCGCGTGGGTGCTGCTCGGCGGGGCGAGCGACGACGCCTTCGACTACTTCCGGTGCTGGCTGATCGGCCAGGGCCGCGAGGTGTACGAGGGCGCGGTGCACGATCCCGACTCGCTCGCCGAGCTGCTGGACGACTTCGACGAGGAGCTGGACGGCGACGGGGAGGAGCTCGGTTACGCGGCCGACGAGGCCTACGAGCAGCTCACCGGCACCGTCGCCCCCGACCTCGGCATCGCACCCGCGCCCGCGGAACCGCGGGGCACCCCGGTCGACCTGGAGGACGACCGGGTCCTCGCCGAACGGCTCCCGCGGCTGTGGGAGCGCTTCGGGGAGCGGTCCCGGGAGGGCTGAGACGCCCCGCCGCCCGGACGGTGCGACGGGGCCGCCCGTCCGCGGCCGGGTCAGCCGGTCCTGCCCTGGAGGCGGGCGGCGAGTTCCCTGATGTGCGGGAGGCGGGCGATGAGGGCCTCTCCGGGGCAGCTCGTCCGGTACCCCTCGCCGTGCCCCGCGACGGCGGGCAGGGTGGCGGTGGTGCCGGCGGCGTACCGGCTGAGGCCGTTGCTGGAGACCAGGCGGACCGTTCCGCGCGGGTCGGTGTCGGCCGGGCCCAGTTTCCAGGCGGCCAGCGCGGCGATCGCGTCGGTCAGCGCGTCCGGCACGGGGACGCCGGCGGTGAAGGTGCCGAGGGCGGCGATGCCGGTGGTGCGGTGGTTGAAGCCCTGGGTGTGGGCACCGGTGACGGGACGGTCGATGCCGCCGGCGCGGCCCTCGTAGACGGTGCCGCAGCGGTCGACGACGAAGTTGTAGCCGATGTCGTCCCAGTCCCGGGCACCGGTCTGGCCCGTGTAGATCCCGCGGAGGATGGCCGGCACGTCGGCGCAGTCGTAGCCGTTCGGCGTGTCGGTGTGGTGGACGAAGACGGCGCGGACCTCGTCGTCGTAGCGCGGGGCCGGCTGGGCGCGGGCGTCGTCGCCCAGCCAGACCGAGCGGGGCACGACGGGCGGCCGGGGGGCGGTGTGCCGGGGGGCGGCGCCGGGGACGGCCGAGCGGGCGTCCGGCCCGGCGGCCCGTTCCTCGTCGCCCGCGCACAGCGCCAGCGCCGCGACGGCGACGAGGCCGGGCAGGCAGCCGGACAGCACCCGGGCCGGGACCGGTATGCGGTCCGCACGCCGTCCCCGGGGGTCGCGCGGACCTCGCAGGACACGCATGGTCCCACTGTCCGGTGGATCCGGTCCGTCCGCGACGCGAGCCGTGCCGGCCGATGGAACCGTCCGCGCCCCGGGTCCTCAGTGCAGCGGCTGCCCCATCAGCACGTCGTCGACGTACGCGCCGTCGAGGAAGAACTCCTCCGGATGGACGCCCTCGACGGTGAAGCCCTCGGACTCGTAGAGCCCCCGGGCCGCGGTGTTGTGGCCGAGGACGCGCAGGGTGATGCGGCGGGCGCCCAGGCGGCGGGCCTCCTCGACGGCGGCGCGGACGAGGGCCCGGCCGACGCCGTTGCCGCGGGCCGCCTCGGCGACGGCGAGGCCGCGGATCTGGCGGACGTGGGCGTTGGAGGCCAGGGGCGTGGGGAAGCCGAGGCGGACGTAGCCGACGAGGGTGCCGTCGAGCTCGGCGACGAGGTGGTCGGCGGGGCCCGCGTGCTCCCGGAAGAAGGGGTCGTCCGGTCCCGGCGGGGGCGCGACGGCGTGCTGGTAGGACCAGGTGGTGCGGTCGAGCACGCGCAGCGGCTGCTCGTCCTCGGGCCGGGCGGGACGTATGTGCGGAACTGGCATGGCGGTCACTGTACGGCGCGTGTCCGCGGTCGGACCGCGATTTTCCGGTGGGCCGGGCAGGATGGGCGCATGGACTCGGAACGTTCCCGTATCGCGGTGGCCGGCGCGTCCGGTCTCATCGGCAGCGCGCTGGTGCGGTCCCTGGCCGCGGACGGCCACGAGGTGGTGCGCCTGGTGCGCCGCGCCCCGCGGGGCGCGGACGAGGTCCGGTGGGATCCCGCCGCCGGACGTGTGGACGCGGCCGGGCTCGAGGGGTGCGACGCCGTGGTCGACCTGGCCGGGGCGGGGGTGGGCGACCACCGCTGGACCGAGGCGTACAAGGCGCGGATCCGCGACAGCCGGGTGCGGGGCACGAGGGTGCTCGCCGAGGCCGTCGCCTCGCTGGAGCGACCGGTGCGGGTCTTCGTGAGCGGCAGCGCGATCGGCTACTACGGGGACACCGGCGGGCGGGCCGTGGACGAGAGCGCGCCCGCGGGCGAGGGTTTCCTGCCGTCGCTGTGCGTGGAGTGGGAGGGCGCGGCGGCACCCGCCCGGGAAGCGGGCGTGCGGACGGTGTTCGCCCGGACCGGACTGGTCGTCGCCCGGCACGGCGGGGCCTGGGGGCGGCTCTTCCCGCTCTTCCGGGCGGGGCTCGGCGGACGGCTGGGCGACGGCTCGCAGTACTGGTCGTTCGTGGCGCTGCACGACGAGGTGGCGGCGCTCCGGCACCTGCTGGACCGGGACGACCTGTCCGGTCCCTTCAACCTCACCGCCCCGCACCCGCTGACGAACCGTGAGATCACCGCGGCGATGGGTCGGGTGCTGCACCGGCCGACGCCGTTCGCCGTGCCCGCGCCGGTGCTGCGGGCCGTGCTCGGCGAGATGTCCGGTGACGTCCTGGGCAGTGCCCGCGTGCTGCCGGCCCGCCTCCTGGAGTCGGGGTTCCGCTTCGCGTTCCCGGAGATCGACGGGGCGATCCGGGCGGCGCTGTGAGGCGGAGCCGGACCCGAACCCCCGTGTGACCGTTTGCTGTCCGAACGGTGTCCCCATGCGACCGTCGTGCGACCGTGCCCTGCCCCTGTGCGACTCCCGATGACCGATACCGGTCCTAATCTCGACGTGAACTCGGGTATCCCTCAAGGCGGTTGGGGGCATGACGTCTCCAGCGGCCGCGCGGCCTCCGGGAGGTGCCGTGTGGATCGGATCGCAGGACATCGGCGGTTCCCCGGCAGCGCCGGTGGTCGGGGGCGTCGGAGGTCCCCCGCGCGAGCTCGTCGGCGCGTGGGGGAACGGCGGACGCGAGGCGGAGGAGGGAGCCGGCGCGGAGCGCCGGCGAGTGACGACAACGCCGCAGGCGGGCGTGGAAGGCCCCGTGTCTGCGGCACGATCCGAACGACACCCCCTAGGAGGGGCACGTGCTTGAGCCCGCGTACCAGGCGGACGTCGTCGTCGTGGGGGCCGGGATCGCCGGACTCGCCGCGGCGCATCGGCTGACCAGCGCAGGAGTGACGACCACGGTCCTGGAGGCCGCCCACGGGGTGGGCGGCCGGATGGCGACCGAGAAGGTCGACGGATTCCGGCTCGACAGAATCGGACAGCTGCTCTCCACGGCGTACCCGGAACTGCGTCTCACCCCCGCCCTGGACGGCCTCGCTCTGCTGCCGTTCGCGCCCGGGGTGCTGCTGCACAGCGAGGGACGCCACCACCGCGCGGGCGCTCCGGCCGGCGCGCGGGGCGCACGGGGCGCACTCCATACGGTGCGCGCCCTGGCGAGCGCCCCCCGGTCGGTTTCCGCGCCCCGGGTGCCGGGACGGCCCGCACCCGTCCCCCGGCCCCGGACGGGCGCCCCGCTGGGCACCGCCGTCGACCAGGCCCGGCTCGGCGCCGCGCTGACCCGTCTGGCGAGCACCCCGGTCGAACGGCTGCTGGCCCGCCCGGAGCTGCCCGCCGCCCAGGCGTTGACGGCCCGCGGGCTGCCCGCCCGCACGATCGACGGTTTCCTGCGTCCGCTGCTCGCCGCCCTGCTGCACGACCCGGACCTCACCACCTCCAGCCGGTGCGCCGACCTCGCGCTGCGCGCCTTCGCGAGCGGGCGGCCGGTGCTGCCCGAGGGCGGGGCGGAGACCGTGCCGGAGCTGCTGGCGCGGACGCTGCCGCCGGGTACCGTGCGCACCGGCGTCCGGGTCACCTCGGTCGCCACCAACGCGGTGACCACCGCCGAGCACGGCGTCGTCCGCTGCCGGGCCGTCCTGGTGGCGACCGACGCCCGCGCGGCGGCCGAGCTGCTGCCGGGCCTGCGGGTGCCGGACTTCCATCCGGTGACGGTGGTGCACCACACGACCGACGAACCCCCGGCGACCGGCGCGTCCCTGCTGCTCGACGCGGGCCGCGGCGGCCCGGTCGCCCACACGGCGGTGGTCAGCCACGTGGACCCGTCGCGCGCGCCGGCCGGCCGCGCCCTGGTCTCGTCGACGGTCCTCGGCCCCCTCCCGTCCGGTGTCGACGCGGCCGTACGCATCCACCTGGCCCGCCTCTACGGCACGTCGACCAGCCGCTGGGAGACCCTGGCCGTGCACCACACCGCCGAGGCGGTGCCCGCCATGCGCCCGCCGCACGATCCGCACCGGCCGGTGCGGCTGCTGGCGGGCCTGTACGTGTGCGGCGACCACCGCGACACCAGCACCGTCCAGGGCGCGCTGCACTCGGCCCACCGGGCCTCGACGGCGATCCTGACGGACCTGGGGGCGGGCCGGCCGATGCACACGGCCGAGACCCTGTCCACGGCGCACGCCGCCTGACCCGCGCCGTCACCCCAGCGCCGCCACCTTGTCCCGGTAGCCCCGCACGGGTGCCGCGTCCCGGTACGGCTCCAGACGCCGTTCGAAGTCGCGCACGTACTCCACCGCCCGCACCGACCTCATCTCGGCCGCCTGTCCGGCGGCCTCGGCGGCCAGCTGGCAGGCCTGGTCGAGTTCGCCCAGGCCGAGGCGGGCGGTGGCGAGGACAACCCGGCAGAACAGCCGGCTGCGGGCGTAGGCGGGGGCGCGCAGGAGCAGTGAGCGTTCGGCGTGCTGGGCGGCGGTGCGGTACTGCTGGAGGTCGCGGTGGCAGTGCCCGAACTCGTCGGCGAGCTGGGCCTCGTCGAAGAAGCGCGCCCAGTGCGGCACCTCGTCCCCGGGCCGGGCGGCCTCCAGGGCGCGCTCGGCGCGCACCAGCGAGGCCGTGCAGGCCCGCACCTCGCCGAGGACGCCGTGCGCGCGCGCCTCGGCGGCGTGCAGCAGCGTCTGCACGACCGGCGGCGCCGAGGTGCCGACGCCCTGCTGGGCGACGCGCGCGAGCTGCACGGCCTCGCGGCCGTGGCCGAGGTAGACGGCCTGGCGGCTCATGGTGACCAGCACGTACGCGCCGAACGCCCGGTCGCCGGCCGCCTGGGCGAGCCGCAGCGCCTGCACGAAGTAACGCTGGGCGAGGCCGTGGGCGGCGATGTCGTACGACGTCCAGCCCGCGAGCCGGGTCAGGTCGGCGGCGGCGGCGAACAGCCGGCGGCCGGTCTGCTCGCCGTAGGTGCCGCGCAGCATCGGCTCCAGCTCGTGCTCCAGGTAGCGCACGAGGGCCTGACGGGCGTGACCGCCGCCGTACCGGTCGTCCAGGCTGCGGAACAGCTCGCCCACCGAGCGCAGCGCGGCGAGGTCGCCGCCGGTGACCTTCTGGCCGGGCCCGCGCTCGGCCGGTGCCCGCCTGCGGGAGGGGGCGAGCGGCGCAGGGCCGCCGCGGAACGCCGGACGGCCCTGCGCGGGGATGCGGACGGGCGCCTCGGCGCGGGCCACCTTCTCGTCGGCACGGCCGATCAGCCAGTCCCGGCTGGGCACGACCAGGCCGGCCGGGGTGAAGGCGATCTTGCGCAGCTCGGCGTGGCTGCCGGAGTCCTTGCGCCACAGCCCGCCGACGATGTCGACGGCCTCCTCCGGGGTGGCGGCGAACTCCAGGCCCGCGTAGACGGGGGCGCAGGCGTCCAGGCCGAGGTCCTGGGCGGTGAGGCGGCGGCCCAGGCGCCGGGTGAAGACCTCGGCGATCAGGGCGGGGGTGGTGCCGCGCGGCTGCTGGCCGCGCAGCCACCGGGTGACGGATGTCTTGTCGTATCTCAGGTCCAGGCCGTGTTCGAGTCCGAGCTGGTCGACGCGACGCGCGAGACCCGCATTGGAGAACCCCGCTTCGGCGATGAGCGCGGCGAGCTGACGGTTGGGGGTGCGCTGCGCGGGTCGTTCCGTCATGGTGCGGTGCGGTCTCCTGCCTTCCGGGCCCTTCGATGTGCCCGGAGCGCCTGTGAGCAGCCCTTATGGCTATGCGAACGGCGCGAATGTAGCGGAGAGTGAACACCCGGTCGCACGCTTCCCCAGGCATTCATCCGATCGTGTGAGGAATTCGTGGGGAGCTGACGTCAGCGGCCTCCCGACAGCGGTCCGACGGCCGGTCGTACAGTGGCGTGGGCACGGTTCGTGCCTTACGACCTTCCAGGGAGGCTCTTGCCGTGAGTGAGCTCCGGTTCATCCGCATGGGGTTCGGTGCCGAGCGCGTCGAGTACCAGGAGGCGTGGGACGAGCAGCGCCGGGTGCATGCCGCGCGGTTCGCCGACGAGGTCCCCGACACCGTGCTGCTCCTCGAACACCCGCCGGTCTACACCGCCGGCCGGCGCACCGCGGACGACGAGCGGCCCCTCGACGGCACCCCGGTCATCGACGTGGACCGCGGCGGCAAGATCACCTGGCACGGGCCGGGCCAGCTGGTCGGCTACCCGATCCAGAAGCTCCCGCGTCCGGTCGACGTCGTGGCGCACGTACGGCGACTGGAGGAGGCCCTGATCCGCACCTGCGCGGAGTTCGGCGTCGAGACCACCCGGGTCGAGGGCCGCAGCGGGGTCTGGGTCCTCGGCGACCCGGTGGACAAGCGCCCGGCGCTCGGCGGGCTCTCCCTGGACTTCGACCCGCGCCTGACCGACGAGGAGTTCGACCCCCGCCTCAACGGGCCGGAGTACGCCCCGTCCAACGCGGGTCAGCGCCGCGAGGACCGCAAGATCGCCGCGATCGGCATCCGGGTGGCGAAGGGCGTCACCATGCACGGCTTCGCCCTGAACGTGAACCCGGACAACAAGTGGTTCGACCGGATCATCCCGTGCGGCATCCGCGACGCGGGCGTCGCCTCCCTCGCGAACGAACTCGGCCGCGACATCACGATCGAGGAGGTCCTGCCGGTGGTGGAGCGCCACCTGCGGGACGTCCTGGAGAACGCGGAGCTCAGGCCGAGGGTGATCGAGAAGACGCCGGCGGCATAAATCCGGCCGGGCCGGCGTTCCACGTCGTGGCCGGGCAGGTCTGCCCGCAGACCCCGGAGCGGCCCCCGTCCAGGCCGCCACCGCCGTCGGCCGACAGAACAACGGGCGTACCCTGGGGCACGCCGAAGAATCGAACGCTAGGGAGCCGGTCGTGTCCGCAGTCGCACCCGACGGACGCAAGATGCTGCGCCTGGAGGTCCGCAACAGCCAGACCCCCATCGAGCGCAAGCCCGAGTGGATCAAGACCCGGGCGAAAATGGGCCCCGAGTACACGAAGATGCAGAACCTCGTGAAGAGCGAGGGCCTGCACACGGTCTGCCAGGAAGCCGGCTGTCCCAACATCTACGAGTGCTGGGAGGACCGCGAGGCGACCTTCCTCATCGGCGGCGACCAGTGCACCCGGCGCTGCGACTTCTGCCAGATCGACACCGGCAAGCCCGAGGCGCTGGACCGCGACGAGCCGCGCCGGGTGGGCGAGTCCGTGGTCACCATGGACCTGAACTACGCCACCATCACCGGTGTGGCCCGTGACGACCTGCCGGACGGCGGCGCCTGGCTGTACGCCGAGACGGTGCGCCAGATCCACGAGCAGACGTCCGGACGCCCGGACGGCCGCACCAAGGTCGAGCTGCTGGCCCCCGACTTCAACGCGGTGCCGGAGCTGCTCCGCGAGGTGTTCGACTCCCGCCCCGAGGTCTTCGCGCACAACGTCGAGACGGTCCCGCGGATCTTCAAGCGGATCCGCCCCGGCTTCCGCTACGAGCGCTCCCTGAAGGTGATCACCGAGGCCCGCGATGACGGCCTGGTCACCAAGTCGAACCTGATCCTCGGCATGGGCGAGACCCGTGAGGAGGTCAGCGAGGCGCTGCAGCAGCTGCACGAGGCCGGCTGCGAGCTGATCACCATCACGCAGTACCTGCGCCCGTCCGTGCGCCACCACCCCGTGGAGCGCTGGGTCAAGCCGCAGGAGTTCGTGGAGCTGAAGGAGGAGGCCGAGCAGATCGGCTTCTCCGGCGTGATGTCCGGCCCGCTGGTGCGTTCCTCGTACCGCGCCGGGCGGCTCTACCGGATGGCGGTCGAGAAGCGCGGCACCGTCGTCGCCGGTCAGGCCGTCTGACAGGACGTCAGCCTCCGCCCGTCCGGCGGGGGCGCGCGGCGTGTGAATTCACGCACAAGACGCTACTCGGCAGTAGTGGCCGATATCCCGCGGCCCCGACCGTCCTCGCAGCTGAGGGCACCGGTCGGGGCCGCGGCGTCGTTCCGGGCCCCGGCACCACCACTTCATGTGCGTTTGACCGGCGGGTCACGCCCTGGTAACACCAATCAGTGACCCTGGAATCACACCACGTGCACCCGCACCCGGATCCGTACCGAGGGGGGACCTCCACGATGCAGGCCGCGCCCGTTCGCGCCACCGCCATCCCGTCGTTCACCGACGCCCTGCGCGCCGTCGAGTCGCTGCTGCTGAGCAGTGGCCAGCGCACCGCCCGGCGCAACGCCTGGACCTCCGTGCTGGAGGACCGCCGCCGGGCCAAGGACCGGATCGAGACCGAGCGGGTCCTGCAGCAGCAGGTCGTCACCGGCAGCCTCTGACCTCCTCCGTACGGCGGCACCGGGCACTGCCGTCGTCGGCGCCTTCCCGGACACGTAGACTTCACGGCATGGCGAGGAAGGAACCTGCAGCGGACGCTGCGAACCCCGGGCGACTGAAGCAGATCGCTCTGACCTACAAGATGACCCGCAAGGCCGACAAGAAGATCGGTCTTGTGCTCGCGGGTGTCGGCATCGTCGTCTTCGGTGTCCTCCTCGCGATCGGTTTCCTGATCGGTCACCCCATCTATCTCGGCATCCTGGGCCTGCTGCTCGCCTTCCTCGCGACGGCGATCGTCTTCGGGCGCCGGGCCGAGCGGGCGGCCTTCGGGCAGATGGAGGGCCAGCCGGGCGCCGCCGCCGCGGTACTGGACAACATCGGCCGGGGCTGGACGACGACCCCCGCGGTGGCCATGAACCGCAACCAGGACGTGGTGCACCGCGCGGTCGGCAAGGCCGGCATCGTGCTGGTCGCCGAGGGCAACCCGAACCGGGTGAAGTCCCTGCTGGCGGCCGAGAAGAAGAAGATGAACCGGATCGTCGCCGACGTGCCCGTCCACGACCTGATCGTGGGCACCGGCGAGGGCCAGGTCGAGCTGAAGAAGCTGCGCACGACCATGCTCAAGCTCCCGCGCGTCCTGACCGGTCCGCAGGTCACCGCGACCAACGACCGGCTGCGCGCCCTGGGCGACCTGATGAGCAACATGCCCCTGCCCAAGGGTCCGATGCCCAAGGGCATGCGCATGCCGAAGGGCGGCAACCCCCGGCGCTGAGCCCGGCGGGACGCGGCACTCGGCACCCCGACCGCGGTACGGCGATGGGGGCGCCCGGATCACTCTCCGGGCGCCCCCATCGCCGTACCGGCACCGTGCCGCGGTGGCCGCAGCCGTACGGACGCCGGTGTCGCGGCAGGCGACGTTCGCCCGGTGAGGAGCGGCGTCCGGTGCGTGCTCTGGGGTCCCCCCGGCCGGAGGCTGGGGGGGTGCCGGCCGGAAGCCCTCGTACTGGACGTGCTCGGGCTTTCGGCCGGTGCGGCGGGAGTGCGTGCCGGGCGTCGCGACGGGGCGAACGTCGCCTGTTGCGGCGCTAGATCCGGACCTCCACGGTGCGCGCCAGCCGGTCGTGCAGCCCGCGGCCGTCCCGGTCCCAGATCAGCGCGGGGACCGCGACGCACAGCAGGACCGACCGCAGCAGCGCGCGCGCCGGGTTGACACGGCCCGTGCCCAGTTCCACCACGCGCAGGCCGAAGAGGCGCTTGCCCGGCGTGAAGCCGACCGTGCCGACGGTCAGGACGCTGAGCGCGAAGAAGATCAGCAGCGCCCAGTTGCCCGCGGTCTGGCCGTAGCTGCCGGTGATCAGACCGTATGCGATCAAGGAGCACAGGGCCCAGTCGACGGCGAGGGCGCCGAGCCTGCGGCCCGGACGGGCGAGGGAGCCCGGCCCCTCCTCCGGCAGCCCGAGCTGCTCGCCCCGGTACCCGAGGTCGGCGCCGGCCCCTTCGACGGCCGCGCGCGGCCCGGAGAGCCACGATCCGATTGCTTGCCTGTTGTCCACCCGTCCACGGTACTGCGCCCCCGTATGTCCCAGGGACGGCGGGGGCACGGCGCGGCGCACGGCGGGGGTGTGCCGCGCCCTCATGGGGCCTAGGCTGGAGGAAAGCCGGTTAACTTCTGCGAAACAAACGGGTCACGCCCGAGAAATCACCCGTCCCTAGGGTCGACGCAGCGTGTGCCACCCGCACTGGCCGCACGAACGATCTACCACCCCGGCGGGACGGTCGGGAGTAGGAGGAGCTGGATGTTCCAGAACGCCGACGAGGCCAAGAAGTTCATCGCGGACGAGGACGTCAAGTTCGTCGACGTCCGGTTCTGCGACCTGCCGGGCGTCATGCAGCACTTCACGTTGCCCGCCGAGGCGTTCGACCCCGATGACGAGCAGGCCTTCGACGGGTCCTCGATCCGCGGCTTCCAGGCCATCCACGAGTCGGACATGTCCCTGCGCCCCGACCTGTCCACCGCGCGCATCGACCCGTTCCGCCGGGACAAGACCCTCAACATCAACTTCTTCATCCACGACCCGATCACGGGCGAGCAGTACTCCCGCGACCCGCGGAACGTGGCGAAGAAGGCCGAGGCCTACCTCGCCTCCACCGGGATCGCCGACACGGCGTACTTCGGTCCCGAGGCCGAGTTCTACGTCTTCGACTCGGTGCGCTTCGCCACCAGGGAGAACGAGGCCTTCTACCACATCGACTCCGAGGCCGGTGCCTGGAACACCGGTGCCCTGGAGGACAACCGCGGGTACAAGGTCCGCTACAAGGGCGGCTACTTCCCGGTCCCGCCGGTCGACCACTTCGCCGACCTGCGCGCCGAGATGTCCCTGGAGCTGCAGCGGTCCGGCCTCCAGCTGGAGCGCCTGCACCACGAGGTGGGCACCGCCGGCCAGGCCGAGATCAACTACAGGTTCAACACGCTGCTGGCCGCGGCCGACGACCTCATGCTCTTCAAGTACATCGTCAAGAACGTGGCCTGGAGGAACGGCAAGACGGCGACCTTCATGCCGAAGCCGATCTTCGGTGACAACGGCTCGGGCATGCACGTCCACCAGTCGCTGTGGAGCAACGGCGAGCCGCTGTTCTACGACGAGCAGGGCTACGCCGGCCTGTCGGACACCGCCCGCTACTACATCGGCGGCATCCTCAAGCACGCCCCGTCGCTGCTGGCCTTCACCAACCCGACGGTGAACTCCTACCACCGCCTGGTGCCGGGCTTCGAGGCGCCGGTGAACCTGGTGTACTCGCAGCGCAACCGTTCCGCCGCGATGCGCATCCCGATCACGGGCTCGAACCCGAAGGCCAAGCGCGTCGAGTTCCGCGCCCCGGACGCCTCCGGCAACCCGTACCTGGCCTTCTCGGCCCTGCTGCTGGCGGGTCTGGACGGCATCAAGAACAAGATCGAGCCGGCCGAGCCGATCGACAAGGACCTCTACGAGCTGGCTCCCGAGGAGCACGCGGGCGTGGCGCAGGTCCCGACCTCCCTCGGCGCCGTCCTCGACCACCTCGAGGCCGACCACGAGTTCCTCCTCCAGGGCGACGTCTTCACGCCGGACCTGATCGAGACGTGGATCGACTTCAAGCGCGCGAACGAGATCGCCCCGCTGCAGCTGCGTCCGCACCCGCACGAGTTCGAGATGTACTTCGACGTGTGATCCGCGCCCGGACCGTGCCGCGCCCCCGTTCCCTGTCCGCAGGGGGGCGGGGGCGCGGCCGTTGGCCGGAAAGCTTCACAGGGCGGCGCCGGGCCGGGATCATGGGGCGCCTGCACGATGGTCCGAGCCGGGAACGGGGAGCGTACGGGGATGTCCGAGCGGGACGACGAGGAACGCGAGTTCGATCTGAAGTGGGCGGAGGGCGCCGCCCACAAGGAGCCCTCCGCACGCGCCCGGATGCTCGCCGCGCGCTGGAAGGAGAATCCGCCCGGCCCGGTCCCCTTCCGCGCCGACCCCGACCACGTCGGGTCCGGCCGCCGGTCGTCGTGGGTGTCCACCGCCGTGGTGCTCGGCTGCGTGGCCGCCGTGATCGTCCTGCTCGGGTACGTCGAGCTCCGGGCGCCCTACTAGGCGTCTTCTTTTTGCCACCTCCGGGGACGGCCGCGACCTCTTCATGGGGCGCCGGATGCACACTGGACATCGGGGCGAGTGCGCGACCGCGGGGTGATGCAGATGCAGAGCCGTTTCCGGAGCGACCGAGGGCTGACCGTGCGCATGGGGGCCACGCTGTTCCTGCTCGGCCTGCTGTACGTCGGCTTCGTCACCGCGCTGATCGTGCTGCTGAGGTCCTGGGTCCTCGGCGTGGTGGTCGTGGCCCTGGTGTTCGGGGCGCAGTACTGGTTCTCCGACCGGATCGCGCTGTTCGCGATGCGGGGGCGGGTCGTGGAGCGGGACGAGTATCCGGAGCTGCACGGCGTGGTCGACCGGCTGTCGGCGCTGGCCGGCATGCCGAAACCGGTGGTCGCCGTGTCGGTGATGGACATGCCGAACGCGTTCGCGACCGGGCGGAACCCGGACAACGCGGTGATCTGCGTGACCACCGGGCTGCTGCGCCGGCTGGAGCCGGCCGAGCTGGAGGGCGTGCTCGCGCACGAGCTGTCGCACGTGGCGCACAAGGACGTCGCCGTGATCACGGTCGCGTCCTTCCTCGGCGTGCTCGCGGGGCTGGTCGTGCGGTTCGCCTTCTACTCGCAGCTGTTCGGCGGCGGACGGCGGGACCAGAACACCCTGGTCGTGTTCGCGGCCGTGATGGGCGTCTCCGCGGCGGTGTACGCGCTCAGCTTCCTGCTGATCCGGTCCCTGTCCCGGTACCGGGAGCTGGCCGCGGACCGGGCCGCCGCCCTGCTCACCGGCCGTCCCTCGGCGCTGGCCGCGGCGCTCACCAAGGTGACCGGCGACATCGCCCGCATCCCGACGAAGGACCTGCGCACGGCCCAGGCCTTCAACGCCTTCTACTTCACGCCCGCCTTCGGCTCCGAGCCCGGACTCGGCCGGTTCTTCGCCACGCACCCCGGTCTGGAGCAACGGCTCGACCAGCTGGGCCGGATCTCCGCCGAACTGGGTGAGGCGGCCACGCCCGGAAAGGCGTGAGCGTCATGGGCCTGCTGGACATCCTGCTCGGTCGCACCAGGCCCGTCACGCCCGACCTGGACCGGCTCTTCGCGCTGCCCTCGGCGGCGGTGGCCCTCGAATCGGCGGCCGGTCTCACGCCGACCGGGCAGGGCGCGGTGTGCTTCGCGACGGTCGAGGGCGCCGCCTTCGAGCAGACCCACCGCGAGGTCCGGGCCCTGCTGGACGCGGACGCCGGGCGGACCCCGGTGGAGCTGAGCCACGACTCCTACGGCTACTCCTGGCTCGTCTCGCACCGCTCCCCCGACGAGCTGCCGCTGCTCGTGAACGACCTGCACGCGGTGAACGGTTCGCTGGAGGCCAACGGCTTCGGGCCGCAGCTGCTGTGCTCGCTGGCCGGTTTCCGCGACGACGACGGGCGGCGGCTCGCGCTCGTCTACCTCTACAAACGGGGCACCTTCTACCCGTTCGCGCCCCTGCCCGGCGACCGGCGGCAGCGGGACAACGCGTTGGAGCTGCGGGTGCGTGCGGTGCTCGACCGGGAGCTGCCGGTCGAGGACGACCTGGGCCGGTGGTTCCCGGTGTGGGGCGCGCCCGGACTGTGACCGGCACGGCCCCGCCGGTTGTCGGTGGGCTCGGGCAGGATGTCCGTACCGAGACGCGACGGGCGGGGCGGAGGCCGGTATGGGCGAGGGACGGCGGCACATCGGGGTGGCGGAGCGGCGGGCGAGGCTCGCGCTGCGGCAGCGGCTGGCGGGCGGGGCCCGGGCGGGGAGCCCGGAGGAGGTCGCCGGCTCGCTGGTCGCCCTGCACGGCACGGACCCCGCAACGGTGTTCCTGGCCGTCGGCGCACGGCTCGCTGACCCGGCGAAGACGGTGGGCGAGACGGAACGGGCGCTGTACGAGGACGGGACGCTGGTCCGGATGCACGGCATGCGGCACACCGTGTTCGTCTTCCCGGTCGGCCTGACGGCCATCGTGCACGCCTCCACCGGTCTCGCGGTGGCCGCCCGGGAGCGGTCCTCGCTGCTCAAGCAGATGGCGGCGGCCGGGGCCCCGGACGCGGCCTGGCTGGCGGAGGTCGAGGAGTCGACGCTGGCGGCGCTGGCGCGGCGCGGGCAGGCGACGGCGGCCGAACTGGCCCGGGACGAGCCGCGGCTGAAGGAGCGGTTCGTGTACGCGGCCGGGAAGAGCTACGAGGGCGTGCACACCGTCTCCACCCGGCTGCTGAAGGTGCTGGGGGTCGAGGGCAAGGTCGTGCGGGGCCGGCCGCTGGGGTCGTGGACGTCCGGTCTGTTCCGCTGGGCGCCCGCGCCCGAGCAGCCCGGGCCGGACACCGCCGGGGCGCAGGCGGAGCTGCTGCGCCGGTGGCTGGCGGCGTGCGGGCCGGCCACCGAGGAGGACCTGAAGTGGTGGACGGGGTGGCGGGTGACGGAGGTGCGCCGGGCGCTGGCCGCCGTCGGCGCGGAGGAGGTGTCGCTGGACGAGGGCACGGGGTACGTGACCGCCGGTGACGCCGGTCCGGTGGCGGTGTCCGCCGGCCCCTGGGCCGCGCTGCTGCCCGCCCTGGATCCGACGGCGATGGGCTGGCGGCACCGGGACTGGTATCTCGCACCGGAGCTGCGCCCGGTGCTGTTCGACCGCAGCGGCAACGTCGGGCCGACGGTGTGGTGGGACGGCCGCGTGATCGGCGGCTGGGCCCAGCGGGCCGACGGGGAGATCGTCTGGCGGATCCTGGACCGCACCGGGGTGGGCCGCGAGGCCGAGGCCGCGATCGCCACGGAGGCGGAGAAGCTGCGGAGCTGGGTGGGGGCGACCCGGGTGACGCCGCGATTCCGGACACCGCTGGAGAAGGAGCTGTCGGCGTAGCGCCGGGCAGGCCCTCCCTCGAGGATGCCGCCGGCGCGTCCCGGCGCAGGACGGCGGGTCACGGCGGATCCCGGCGCAGGATGCCGAGGGGAGCGGATGTCCCGGCGACACGCCGCCTGCGCGGTGCTCCACCGGGACATCCGCTCCCCTCGAGGGCCTGGGGAAGGGCCCTGACAGCCGCGTCGAGTGGATCCGCCGACAGCGTCCGCGCGGGCGGGGTGCCCGGCGCCCCGCCCCGGCCCGACCCGGCCCCCTGGTGGGAACCGCCCGCCCGTGCACCGACTACTCGGTCTGGGCGACGGCGACCGTCGGTGAGGTCCGGGAGGCGCGGAGGGCGGGCACCGTTCCCGCGGCGGCGGTCACCAGGACGAGGGCGGCGAAGACCGCCACGAGCTCCCCCGTGGGGACGCTGAACGGGGCGCTCGTCTGCGCGACACGGACCACCAGCCAGGAGTACGGCAGGCCGAGGGCCAGACCGAGGACTCCGCCCAGTACGCCGTACAGCGCGCACTCCACCGTGACCATGCGGTGCACGGCCGCCCCGCCGAGCCCCAGGGCCCGCAACAGTCCGAACTCACGCCTGCGTTCGACGACGGTGAGACTCGCCGTGGTCGCGACTCCGGCGACCGCCACCAGGACGGTCAGGCCCAGGACCATGATCACTGTCGTGGCCGTCGTCCGCAGGTCGTCCGACTCTCCGGCCTGTCCGGCCGAGTCCTCGGCGATGACGCGGCCGTCACCGCGCTCCGGGCCGGTCAGCGTGTCGGTGATGGCCCGCTGTGCGCGTATCCGCCCCTGAGCGCCGTCCTCCGAGGCGTTGGCGGTGATCATGGTGGGCGCGGTGCCCGCTCCCATACGGGTGAGATCCGCGGCGGGGACGAAGAAGTTCCCTCCGTAGGGGCCGGCTCCGGGCAGCGTCGCCGCCACGGTGAGGTCGACGGGGCGGCCCTCGAACGTCAGCGTCACCCGGTCGCCCGCCCGGACGCCGAGCCGGTGGGCGTTGTCGGCGTCCACGACGACGTGGGCGGGTCCGAGGCCGTCGAGGGAGCCGGTACGGGCGGTCAGGCCCGCACCGGAGCGGACGGTGCCGAGGTCCAGGTCGGAGATCGTCGCGCTGCGGGTGCTCTCGACGACCTCCGCCGTGCGGAACGCGGTCACGTCGGCGAGTTCGGGGTGAGAGGTCAGGTCGGCGGCCAGCGACCGGTCCAGCGACTCGCCGTCCCTCGCGTGCAGGGAGAAGTCGGCGGGTGCCTCCACCGCCTGCCGGTACCGCTCGTAGGCGTTCAGGGAGGCGAGGCAGGTCAGGGTCGAGCCGACCAGACAGACGCCGAGGGCCACGACGACCGAGACCGAGGCCGCCCTGCCCGGCGCGCCGCCGACGCCCGCGACCGCGAGCCGGCCGGCCGCGCCGGTGCGGCGCAGGGGGACGGCGACGGCCGACAGCACCGGCCGGACCAGACGGGGGCCGAGGGCGATCAGGGCCAGGAACGCCAGTCCGCCCGAGAGCACCACGGCGGTCAGCGCCGCGAACCGGTCGTACTCCGTGTCGCCCGGCTGGGGCAGCCCGCCGTACTGCTGCCGGGCGAGGAGCGCGGCGCCCGCCGCGCACAGCAGGCCCAGCAGGGTCCGGCCGATGCCGCTCGCCGTGTCCTGACCGGACGCCGCGCTGCGCAGGGCCTGCAGCGGGGAGACCCGTGAGGCGGTCAGGGACGGGGCCAGGACGGCCAGGACCGCCAGGAGGCCGGTGCCGGCGACGGTGAGAACGGTCTCCGTCAGCGGGAGGTGGGAGGGGGCGGACAGATCGTGCCCGAAGTGCCGGGCGATCGGGGGGACGAGCCGCCCGCAGCCCCAGGCCGCCAGTACGCCGATCACGCCGGCCGACAGGCCGACCACCGCCCCTTCGGCGACGAGCGCGGCGGCGAGCCGTCGCGAGGTCGCCCCGATGGCGCGCAGCAGCGCCAGCTGGCGTACGCGCCGGGCGAAGACGATGCGGAAGGTGGAGGTCGCGACGAGGACGGCCGCGCCGACGGCGACGGCGAGGAAGACCGTGACCAGCTCCAGGGTGTCCTTCGCCGCCGCCACCGCCTCGCGGGCCTCCTGGTCGCGCACCTCGTCCCCGGACCGCACCTGCGCCCCGGGCACCGCCTGCCGGATCCGTTCCGTCAGCTCCGCCGACGCGGAACCGGACGCGGAGGACGCGGCGTGCGCGCCGTCGGTGCGGATGTCGATGCGGGAGTAGCCCCTCACGCCGAGCAGCTCGCCGATCCGGGGGCCGGGGGCGTACCCGGTGGGTCCCGCGTCGTTCGTGGCGGTGCTGCGGACGATGCCGCTGACCTCGACTGTCACCCGTCGGGTGCCGTCACCGTCGGATCCGGGCCGTAGCAGGGTGAGCGACGATCCCGGAGCGAGACCGTACTCCCGCGCGGCCCGCGTGTCGACGGCGAGCCGGCCCGGGCCGGAGGGGTACGTGCCGCGGAGCAGCCGGACTTCCGTCAGGGCGCCGGTGCCCGGGTCCGCGGACAGGGCGAGGTAGCGTTCGACGGCGCTGCCGTCCAGTGGGGCGCCGCCGTCGATCCGGCCGACGGCCTCGGTGACCGAGGGCGTCCTACGGATCTCCCGGAGGCGGTCCTCGCCGATGTCCGCCCCGCCGTCGCCGGGTGTGACCACCAGCGACACCGCTTCGGGCGTGCCGCGGAACGTCTCGACGACGGTCGCGGTGACGATCTGCTGGGCCATGACGGCCCCGAAGACGACGAACGCCGCGATCAGCAGCGACAGTCCGGTCGCCGCGAACCGTCCGGGCCGCCTCAGCAGTTCGGCCACCTGGGAGCCCAGGACGGTCGCACGCCACGGGGTGCTCATCGCCGCCTCCCCAGGACGTCGGGGGCGAGTGCGACGGCGCGTCCGGAGGGGGTGACGTGCTCGTCGTCCACGAGGCGTCCGTCCGCGAGGGTCAGTATCCGGTCCGCGTACCGCGCGGCCGCCGGGTCGTGGGTGACCATCACGACCGTCTGGCCGAGGTCGTCGACGGACCGGCGCAGCATGGTGAGGACCTCGGCGCCGGCCCGGGAGTCGAGGTTGCCGGTGGGTTCGTCGGCGAAGACCACGGCCGGCCGGGCCACCAGCGCCCGGGCCACGGCGACCCGCTGCTGCTGGCCCCCGGACAGCTCGGCGGGGCGGTGCGACAGCCGGTGGGCGATGCCGAGGACTTCGCAGAGATGGTCCACCAGCTCACGGTCCGGGCGCCCGCCGGACATGGTGACGGGCAGCACGATGTTCTCGTGGGCCGTCAGCTGCGGCAGCAGGTTGAACGACTGGAAGACGAACCCGATCCGCTCCCGGCGCACCCGGGTCAGCTGCCGGTCGGACAGTCCGGTGATCTCCGTTCCGTCCAGGACGATGCTGCCGGAGGTGACGGTGTCGAGTCCGGCGACGCAGTGCATCAGCGTCGACTTCCCCGACCCGGAGGGGCCGACGACGGCGGTGAACCGGGCGCGCCGGACACCGACGGACACCTCGTCGAGGGCCCGCACCTCGGCGGTGCCCTGACGGTAGGTCTTCACCAGGGCGGTGGCGGTGATGACGTCGTCCGGTGCCTGGCCGCGGGCGGCGGTGTGGAGAGTCATGGGGACGGTTCCCGCGATCCGGGTCAGGAACCGAGCGGCGGCATGGTCAGGGTGACGCCGGCGTCCGAGCAGTGTCCCTGTGCCTCCTCCTGGAGGTTCTTCACGTCTTTCGCGGACGGCGCTTCGGGGGACTTCCTGGCGGTCTCGACCGCCCACCCCTCGTACCGGGAGATCTTGGCTCCGAGGTAGCCGTCCTTCATCTTCGCGCGGCGCTCGGCGCCGATCTCCCGCCACCACCTCTCCGCGGCCGGCACGGGGCCGGTGGAGATCTCCCCGCCCTCGGTGACGATGCGCTGCGCCAGCCGGCAGTCCTCGGCGGACGCCTGGCTGAGCTTGTCGCGGTCCTGCCACCAGTACCCCGCCCCGGCGACCAGGGCCGCGGCGGTCACGGCCGTGACCGCGCCGATGACGAGGCGGTTCCGCTTGCGGTTCTGCGGGGTGGGCGTGGTGGGCGTGGTGCTCATCGGGTCCTCCGGTGTCTTCTCGGCCGCGTTCGGCGACAGTGAGAAGTCTGGAGTTCGGCGGCCCTGCGGACATCGGCCACGAATCCGAGATCACCGGCGGCGGATCTGGCCCGCCGGACGGGGTGGTCCCTGCACCCCCGGGGGCAGAGCCCGGGGGCGCTTCTGCACCCTCAGGGGGAGGGACGGACCAGTCCGGACTCATAGGCGAACGCGACGGCCTGGGCACGGTCGCGCAGGTGCAGTTTCGCCATGAGGTTGCCCAGGTGCGTCTTCACCGTGGCCTGCGCGACATACAGGTCCGCCGCGATCTCGGCGTTGGACAGTCCCCGGGCGACCAGGGCGAGCACGTCCCGCTCGCGCCCGGTGAGGACGTCCAGCCGTTCGTCCTGTCCGTTCGCCGGTCCCAGCCGGTCCGAGACCCGGTCGAGGAGCAGCCGGGTGATGCGCGGCGCCACCACCGACTCCCCCGCGGCCAGGACCCGGATGGCGTTCACGACCTCCGCGGCGGGGGCGTTCTTCAGCAGGAAGCCGCCGGCCCCGGCGCGCAGCGCCGCGAAGGCGTCCTCGTCGTTGTCGAAGGTGGTCAGCACCAGCACCCCGGGCGGATCGTCCAGCTTCATCAGCTGCTCCGTGGCCTGGATGCCGTCCATGACGGGCATGCGGATGTCCATGATGACGACGTCCGCCTCGACCGTGCGCAGCAGGTCGAGGGCGTCCGCCCCGTTCTCCGCCTCACCGACGACCTCGATGTCGTCCTGACCGGCCAGCACCATGGAGAAACCGGCCCGGATCAGCGGCTGGTCGTCCACCACGGCCACCCGGATCGGCCTGTCCGCCTGCGTCATCACTTCGTCCTTGTCGGAATCGAGGCACGTACGTGCCATCCGCTGCCCAGTCGGGGACCGGCCTCGAAGCTGCCGCCGGCGAGCTCCACCCGCTCCCGCATCCCCACGAGTCCGTTCCCTCCGGATCGCCCGCCGACGCCGCGGCCGGCGAGGGTGCCCGCTCCGTCGTCGACCACGCTGATCAGCAGTGTGCCCTGCTCCTCGTGGAGCCGGATGTCGACCCCCGCCCCGGCTCCGGCGTGGCGGAGCACGTTCGTCAGGCACTCCTGGACGATGCGGAAGGCCGTCATCTCCTCCGCCGGCGACAGCCGTCCCTCGCCGACCTCGACCGACACGTCCACGCTCAGTCCGGCGGCCCGTGCGCGTTCGGCGACGACCTTGATCTCGTCGAGGGTGACCAGGCGCCGTGGCGGGCCGCCGTCGGCGGAGTCCGGGTTCCCCTCGCGCAGCACCCGGACGATGCGGTGCATGTCGTCGATCGCGTCCCGGCCCGTGGCGGCGATCGTCTTCAGCGCGGACTCCGCCATGTCCGGCGACTTCCGCAGCACCGACCCGGCGCCGTCGGCCTGGAGGATCATCACGGCCAGGCTGTGCGCCACCACGTCGTGCAGTTCGCGGGCGATCTCGGCCCGCTCCCGGGCCGCGGCCAGCCGGATCCGCTGTTCCTGTTCCCGCTCGGCGTGCCGGGCGCGGGCCTCCTGGCTCTCGGCGTACAGGCGCCGTGTGTGCAGGGCGAAGGCCGTCAGCCAGACCGTCAGCGTCAGTCCCCAGAAGATCAGGAGCGTTTCGAGGTCGACGAACGGCTCGATGCCGAGGTCCGGCATCCCCACCGTCCCGGCCGCCGCGGCCAGCAGCACCGCGGCGCCCGCGAGGTACGGCATCCAGGTGGTCCGGGAGTGGTGGACGACCGACAGCATGGCGAACAGCACGGCCACGTCGTACGAGGCGGGCGCCGACGCCAGCGGCTCGCCGGGCAGGTCGTCCAGGGCGAGCTGGACGGCGGCCAGCGCGAGGACGACCGCCATCACCGTGCCGGGCAGCCGTCTGCGGGCCAGCAGGGGCAGGGCCATCAGCCCGCCCAGGATCAGGTCGTACTCGGCGTCGTAGTAGTCCGCCGCCACCAGGACGACCAGTGCCATGCCGATGTCGCACGCTCGGGCGACGACGTGTCCGTACCGGCCGGACAGCGCCGTCCAGGACGGCGGGACGGGGTCCGTCCTCTCCTTGGTCAACCGTCGTGCCCTTCTCCTCCGGCAGCGCCGCGTCCCCGCGGCCCGGCGGCACAAGTGCCGCCGGGCCGCGGGGACTTCGCGGTGAGGGCGGTACCCTCACGCGCCCATACTGCCTCAGTGCGGAGCCGGTGTGCGGCGCAGCGGCGCCGGGCGCCCCATGGACCGAGAGCGCCCGGCGAGGTGACGGTGACGGACTCAGCGGTTGTAGCGCATGAACGCCCGCACCATGCGGCACGTCGTGTCCGACGGCGGGTGCACGCCGATCGTCTCCGCGGTGCTGCGTATCGTCTCGTCGCGGGCCTGGTCGGGCAGGTAGACGCCGGAGTCGAGCAGGGCGATGGCGAGGCGCATCGCCTTGAGCCGGCGGTTGTGCGTGACGTACCACTCGCGGGGGCGGCCCGCCGGCAGCGGGCGCTTCTCCACGGGCGCGTACGGCCGGTCGAGCAGGACGGGTCGCTTGGTGGTCGACTGGGTGGGCAACGGCTTCTGCTTCAGTGCGGCAGCGGGCACGGGCATCCTCCTGTCGCGGTCAGGGCACCGTCCGGAGATCCCGGCGACACCCTCGAACACTGCTTCAATTTTACCGCCCCCCACTGACAAAGCCCCTGGCCACAAGGGCTCTCGAGGTTGCTGGGGCGGGCGGGGAGAACGGGTTTCGCACCCCTCGGGCTACCGTGTGCGGCATGGAGATCTGGATCAACCCGGCCTGTTCCAAGTGCCGCAGCGCCATCAGCCTGCTCGATGCCGAGGGCGCCGACTACACCGTCCGCCGCTATCTGGAGGACGTGCCGAGCGAGGACGAGATCCGCGAGGTCCTCACCCGCCTCGGCCTCGAGCCGTGGGACATCACCCGCACCGGCGAGGCCGACGCCGGGGAACTCGGGCTGAAGGACTGGCCCCGCGACGAGGCGTCACGCGACCGCTGGATCGCCGCGCTCGCCGCGCACCCGAAGCTGATCCAGCGCCCGATCATCACGGCGGACGACGGGACGGCCGTCGTGGGCCGCTCCGAGGAGGCGGTCCGGGACGCCCTGTCCCGTTGAGCACCGCGGGGACGGTCGCCGGGGCTCCCCCGGCCCGACTGCGACGCGGGTCACCCAGGCGAATCCTCGTGACCGCCGACTCCCGACGGGGCGAGGAACCCGCTCAGGAGCCGGCCCAGTCCGGGCGGTGCGGACTGCGGCAGCCCGTGATGGGACACGTCCGGCACGACGGTCACCGTGACGCGCGGCAGCAACGCCTGCGCCCGGGCCGCCACCCCGGAGGGGTCATGGGTCCTGCTGTTCCCCGCCAGGAGCAGCAGGACCGGCACGTCCAGACCGCGCAGCGCCTCCGGCGCCGGGCGCGGTCCGGTCACCGGCCTGCGGGAGGGGAAGCCGACGGCCGCCTCCTGGAGGGCGAGCCAGTCGGGGTCGAGGGGGACCGCTCCGGTCTCCCAGTCCAGGAAGGCGCGGACCCGGCGGGGCGTGGGCCGCAGCAGCATCGGCAGCGCGTGCAGCAGGTAGGCCGCCTTCAGCCCGGCGAAGCACTGGGTCGGGTCCAGGAGGAACAGGCGGCGCACCCGGCCGGGTGCGTGCAGGGCGTGGTGCAGGGCGATCCAGGCGCCGTAGGAGTGCCCGCCGAGGTCCGTCTCCTCGATGCCGAGGCCGTCGAGGAGCGCGTCCAGCCAGGCGGTGAGGTCGGCGACCGTACGGGGGTGGCGGTCACCGGCCGGCGTGCTGCGGCCCGGGGCGCCGATGAGGTCGGCCGCGTGGACGCGGTGGGTGCGGGACAGTTCGGCGGCCTGGGCGTACCAGGAGGCGGAGGTCGCCGCGCCGCCGCCCGGGAGGAGGACGAGCGGCGGTCCGTCGGCCGGGCCGGTCACGTTGACGTGCGTCTCGCCGAAGGGCGTGGACACGGTCACCGCCTCCCGCGGTGCGGGCCATCCGGCCATGACCCGGTCGTACGCGGCGTGGAAGCGGCCGGCGTCGTACGGACCGCGAGCGCTCATGAGTGGTTCCCCCTGTGTCTCCGGTGTCTCTCCCGCACGGAGTATTATCTCGCCCGGCGAGATGCTTGTTGAGCGAGATGATAACCGGAGGCGTCACCTCATGTCCGATCAGGGACCGGAGATGGAGATCGTCCATCTGCTGCGCGCGGTCGCCGTGGAACTGGGTGCGCACAGCGCACGGTTCGCGCAGCGCAACGGCATGCACCCCACCGACGTCCGCGCGCTGATCGCGCTCATGGACGCGGCACGGGCGAACGAGGTGATGACCGCCGGGCGACTGGGCGCCGTGCTCGGACTCAACTCGGCCGGGACGACGGCACTGGTCGACCGGCTGGAACGGGCCGGCCATGTGCGCCGGGTGCGCGACGAGCGGGACCGGCGCAGGGTCGCCGTCGAGGTGGACGAGCGGGCGGTCGCCCTCGGCCGGGCCCACTTCGGGCCGCTGATAGGGCGGGCGGTGGAACTGCTGGGGAGCTACGACGCGCGGGAGCTGGCGGCGATCAGGTCCTTCCTGACCGGAGTCCGGGAGGCGGCGGCCGGGGACGGACGGGAGCCGGACGGGCGGGAGCCGGACGGGCGGGAGCCGGACGGGCGGGAGCCGGACGGGCGGGAGCCGGACGGGCGGGAGCCGGACGGGCGGGAGCCGTGAGAGACGCGCCACACCACCCCCAGGTAACACGGGGTTCACATACGGGCAACGGACGGGAAATCGCCCGTTGGCACGCTGCACGGCAGTAGACGCGGCGTCCGGTGCCGCAGCGCCGCAGCACCCGCAAGTGCGCCCAGACCCACCCCGAAGGATGTGGCCCCGTGACCTTCAAGGCTGAGTACATCTGGATCGACGGCACCGAGCCGACGGCCAAGCTCCGTTCCAAGACGAAGATCATCACGGACGCCCCCGCCGGCCTGGACGCCCTGCCGCTGTGGGGTTTCGACGGCTCCTCCACCAACCAGGCCGAGGGCAGTTCCTCGGACTGCGTGCTCAGGCCGGTCTTCTCCTGCCCGGACCCGATCCGCGGCGGTGACGACATCCTGGTGCTGTGCGAGGTCCTCGACACGGACATGACGCCGCACCCGACCAACACCCGTGCCGAACTGGCCGCACTGGCCGAGCGGTTCGCCGCGCAGGAGCCGATCTTCGGCATCGAGCAGGAGTACACCTTCTTCAAGGGCTCCCGCCCGCTCGGTTTCCCCGAGGGCGGCTTCCCGGCCGCGCAGGGCGGCTACTACTGCGGTGTCGGCTCGGACGAGATCTTCGGCCGCGACGTCGTCGAGGCCCACCTGGACAACTGCCTGAAGGCCGGCCTCGGCATCTCCGGCATCAACGCCGAGGTCATGCCCGGCCAGTGGGAGTTCCAGGTCGGCCCGCTGGCGCCGCTGGAGGTCTCCGACCAGCTGTGGGTGGCCCGCTGGCTGCTCTACCGCACCGCCGAGGACTTCGGCGTCTCCGCCACCCTCGACCCCAAGCCGGTCAAGGGCGACTGGAACGGCGCGGGCGCGCACACCAACTTCTCCACCAAGGCGATGCGCGAGGGTTACGACGCGATCATCACCGCCTGCGAGTCCCTCGGCGAGGGCTCCAAGCCGATGGACCACGTCAAGAACTACGGCGCCGGCATCGACGACCGCCTGACCGGCCTGCACGAGACCGCCCCGTGGAACGAGTACTCCTACGGCGTCTCCGACCGCGGCGCCTCGGTGCGCATCCCCTGGCAGGTCGAGAAGGACGGCAAGGGGTACATCGAGGACCGCCGCCCCAACGCCAACGTCGACCCGTACGTGGTGACCCGCCTGCTGGTGGACACCTGCTGCTCCGCGCTGGAGAAGGCCGGACAGGTCTGATCCGCACCGCCTCGGGAAGGGGCGTCCGCCACGGTGGCGGGCGCCCCTTCCGGCGTCGGTCTCCCGCCGACGAGGCGTCAACAGGCGCCGGAACGCGTCCAAGCAGTGAGAGGAGTCTCCTGTCCCGCGCGGCCGTCTGCTTCAATGGACCCATGTCCGCCTTCCAGAAGTACGCAGCGACGGGTCGCCACGACCTCGAGCCCTTCTGGCCTTCCCGTCAGCACCACGACTTCGACCGGGTGTGTTGCCGCGCGACGAACGCGCCGGCCCTGTGAAGCCGTAGTCCCGGCCTCCCGCCGACGCGCACGACGTACGTCCCCGACGCCCCCGGCCAGCGTGCCGCGGCGTCGTCCTCCCGACGAACTCCTCGCGCGAAAGAGCTGACCTCTCATGGCGACCACCCGTTCCCTCTCCACCGCCCCCCTCACCGCCTCCGCCCCCTCCTCCGCCCCGGCCCGTCACCGGCTGCGCGCCGTGGACCGGGACGAGGTGGTGGACGTCACGGACCTCCTGCCGCCGGGCGCCACCTGGCTGCCCGCTCCCCCGCACACGCTGCCCACCCTGCCGGGCCGCCCGCCCATGGTCGGCTACCTGGTGCTCGTCCCCGCCGACCAGCAGCCGCCCTTCCCGCCGGTGGCCGTGCCCGGCACGGGGCGGCAGGGCACCACGGACGCCGAGGACGCCGAGAACGCCGGCGTCCTCGGCGACCCGCTCGTCCGGATCGACCCGGTGCGCCGGACCGCGGCCGTGGAGGGTCGCGAACTCGACCTGACCTACCTCGAGTTCGAGCTGCTCGCCCATCTCGTCGCGCACCCGCACCGCGTCCACACCCGCGACCACCTCGTCACCACGGTGTGGGGCTACGGCCACGTCGGCGACGGCCGCACCGTGGACGTGCACATCGCCCGGCTGCGCCGCAAGCTGGGCGCCGAACACCGGCGGACGATCCAGACCGTGCGGCGCGTCGGCTACAAGTACACGCCACCCACCGCGCGCTGAGGCTCTGCTGTCGGCGGAGAGCGGTTCCCCCGCGCCACCGCGCCGGGCACAGTGGCCCGCATGAGGCTACTGGTGCTGGGCGGTACGGAGTTCGTGGGGCGGGCCGTGGTGGAGGCGGCGCTCGGGCGCGGCTGGGAGGCGACCGTCTTCCACCGGGGGCGGCACGCGCCACCGCCCGGGGCGCGGTCGCTGCACGGCGACCGCACCGCGCCCGACGGACTCGCCGCCCTGGCCGAGGGCGCCTGGGACGCCGTCGTCGACACCTGGTCGGCGGCGCCCCGCGCGGTGCGGGACGCGGCGCGGCTGCTGGCCGGCCGCGCCGGACGGTACGTGTACGTGTCGAGCTGCTCGGTGTACGCCTGGGCCCCGCCCGCCGGGTACGCCGAGGACGCCCCGCTGGTCGGGGGCGCCGCGGCCGACGCCGGGCGGAGCGACTACGCCCGGGACAAGCGGGGCGCGGAGCTGGCCGTCCTGGACGCCTTCGGCGCGGACCGCTCGGTGCTCGTGCGGTGCGGACTGATCCTCGGCCCGTACGAGAACATCGGGCGGCTGCCGTGGTGGCTGAACCGCGTCGCGCGGGGCGGCCCGGTGCTCGCCCCCGGGCCCCGGGACCTGCCGGTGCAGTACGTCGACGTCCGCGACCTCGCCGAGTGGGCCCTCGGCGCGGTGGAGCGGGAGCTGAGCGGGCCGTACAACCTGGCCTCCGCACCGGGCCACACCACCATGGGCGCCCTGCTCGACGCCTGCGTCCGGGTCACGGGCGGCGCGGCCGAGCTGCGCTGGACGGACCCCGGGACCGTCCTCGGCGCCGGCGTGCGGCCGTGGACGCAGCTGCCGGTGTGGGTGCCGCCGGGCAGCGACCTGCACGACGCCCTGCACACGGCCGACGTCTCCCGGGCGCTGGCGACGGGACTGCGCTGCCGGCCGGCCGCCAAGACCGTCTCGGACACGTGGACCTGGCTGCGGGCCGTCGGCGGCACGGCGCCGCAGCGCCCGGACCGCCCGCCGGTGGGGCTGGACCCGGAGACGGAGGCGAAGGTGCTCGCGGCGGGCGGAGGTGTACCTGGCACCACCCCCCGGCCGGGGGCCTGACCCCGTGACCCGTTCCACCGGCTCCGCGAGACTGGGACCATGAGCTTCGAGACGACGAGCGACGACGGCGGTACGCGGGTGCGGGACGTGGGCCTGGCTGCCGTGCGGGGGCTGGGCCTGGCGCTGATCTGCCTCCCCGGCGCGGTGCTGTGCTTCTGCCTGACCCTGGTGTCGATCGCCCTCATCCCGATCGGCGTCGGCATCGTCACCACCCCGTGGGTGCTGACCGGGGTGCGGGAGTTCGCGGACCGGCGGCGGCTGCTGGCCGCCGAGTGGGGCGGGGTGCGCATCCCGCGGACGTACCGGCCGCTGCCGGCGGACGCCAATCCGTGGGCCCGCACCTTCGGCATGCTCGGCGACCCGGCGACCTGGCGAGACTTCCGCTGGCTGCCGGCCGACATGACGGCGGGTTTCGTCCTCGCGCTGCTCGCCTTCGCGCTGCCCCTGTACCCGCTGGAGGGTCTGGTGATCGCGGCCGGGCTGTGGCGGGTGCTGCCCGACGGCTACTGGTACGGCTTCGTGCACGTCACCGACCAGACCTCCGCGTTCTTCGCCGCCGCGCTGGGCGTCGCGCTCCTCGTCCCGGCCCTCTGGCTCGCCCCGCGCATGCTGCACGCCCACTTCCGGCTCACCGCCGACCTCCTCGGCTCGGAGGACCAGCTGGCCGAGCGGGTGCGCGTGCTGACCGAGACGCGCCGCGACGCCGTCGACACCTCCGCCGCCGAACTGCGCCGCATCGAACGGGACCTGCACGACGGGGCGCAGGCGCGGCTGGTCGCCATGGGCATGGACCTGGGCACCGTCGAGGCGCTCATCGAGAAGGACCCGGCGAAGGCCCGCGAACTGCTGGCGCAGGCCCGGCAGTCCTCCGCCGAGGCGCTGACGGAACTGCGCGAGCTGGTGCGCGGCATCCACCCGCCGGTCCTCGCCGAACGCGGACTCGGCGACGCCGTACGGGCACTGGCGCTGCGGCTGCCCGTACGGGTCGAGACCGCCGTGGACCTGCCCGGTCGCGCGGAGGCGCCCGTGGAGGCGGCCGCGTACTTCGCGGTCAGCGAGCTGCTCACCAACGCCGTGAAGCACTCCGGCGCCGACCGGATCTGGGTCGACGTGCACCACTCCGAGGGGCGGTTGCGCGTCTCCGTCACCGACAACGGCAAGGGCGGCGCGGTGGCCGGCGCGGGGTCGGGGCTGGCCGGGGTGGAGCGGCGGCTGGGTACATTCGACGGCGTCCTGGCCGTCAGCTCCCCGGCGGGCGGCCCCACCATGGCCACCATGGAGATCCCTTGCGCGTTGTCCTAGCCGAAGACCTGTTCCTGCTGCGCGACGGACTGGTCCGGCTCCTTCAGGCCCACGACTTCGAGATCGCCGCGGCCGTCGAGTCCGGCCCCGAGCTGACCCGGGCGCTGGCCGAACTGGAGCCGGACGTCGCCGTGGTCGACGTCCGGCTGCCGCCCACGCACACCGACGAGGGCCTGCAGTGCGCGCTGGCCGCCCGCCGGGAACGGCCGGGGCTGCCGGTGCTGGTGCTGTCCCAGCACGTGGAGCAGCTGTACGCGCGGGAGCTGCTCGCCGACGGCACCGGCGGGGTGGGGTACCTGCTCAAGGACCGGGTGTTCGACGCGGAGCAGTTCGTGGACGCCGTACGGCGGGTGGCGGCGGGCGGTACGGCGATGGATCCGCAGGTCATCCAGCAGCTGCTCAGCCGGCGTGCGGCTCAGGACCGGCCGCTGGAGCGGCTGACGCCCCGGGAGCTGGAGGTGCTGGAACTGATGGCGCAGGGGCGGACCAACGCGGCGATCGCGGGCCGGCTCGTCGTCACGGAGCGGGCGATCGCGAAGCACACGGCGAACATCTTCGCCAAGCTGAGCCTGGAGGTCTCGGACGACGACAACCGCCGTGTGCTGGCGGTTCTGGCGTATCTGGACCACGGCCGCTGAGTCCCACCGGCCCCACCGGTTCCGGCGATTCCCGGGACGGCTGAACACCCTTGGAACGGCTCCCGTAGTCAAGGGAGCCGCTCCCCTCTGGCGGGGCGCCTCAACGCCCGGCGCTCCTCGACGAAGCCGGAGGAGTTCCGTGACTCCGCCCGCCACTGGGGCGGCAGGCTTCCAGCCTGAACGGCTGCGGTCCAGCCCGAACCGACCCCTTGCGGGGCGAAGGAGAAAGCACCAGAGCACAGGGAAGCGATTCCCCCCCTCGACCGTGACCGAGGGCCCCTCGCTAGGAGACTGATGGGACGCAACACGAGAAAACGCCGTACGCCGCCGGCCACCAAGGTCATAGCCGGGGCGGCGGCCCTGGCGCTCGGTGGGGGCGGGCTGGTCTGGGCGGACTTCTACGCCTCGGCCCACGAGGAGCACTCGCCGCACAACCGGACGAGGTCGGCCGCGGCGCAGGTCGCGACCATCAGCTGCCCCGACGTCGGCCAGCGGATCGCCGGCGTGCCGGACCGCGCCCGCGGAGAGGTGGACGGCGAACTGGCCACGCTGGACAGCCAGATCACCGAGGCCTACCAGCGGCTCACCACCACGCGGCGCGCGCAGGAGGGGGACGCCCGGTTCGTGGACAACGCCGTTCTGGGCCCCCTCCGGGAGCGACGGAAGGTGATCATCGACCGGATCCAGCTGGAGATCGACCGGGCCGGCGGCCGGGCGGACGACGGCCTGGACGACCTGGCCGCCTGCCAGGGCCGCCCCACGGACCAGCAGCAGGGCGGCGGAGGTCGGGGTGACGGTGGCCGGGGCGGTGACGGCCAGGATCAAGGGGGCGACAACGGCAACGGTGCCGCGGGTCCGGTGGCCGCCGACTTCATCGACATCGGCGACGTCCGGCCGAACTCGCGCGACAGCCGCAACGGCCTCGCCGCCGACGGCGACGGCGGCTCCACCGGCACCTTCACCACCGACTGCGGCGTCAACGAGGACAACCTGTTCAACAGCGACAACCTGATCGCCGCCCCCGGCGTCGACAACGGCGCGCACCACACCCACGACTACGTCGGCAACCAGGACAACGACGCCTTCTCCAGCGACGACGACCTGGCGAACGCCGGCACCTCGTGCCGGAACCAGGGCGACAGGTCCACCTACTACTGGCCGGTGCTGCGCCTGCAGGACGGCACGCGGGAGTTCGACGCGGGCGACCGGGGCGGCGGCGCCGAGGGCAACATCGGCAAGATCCTCAAGCCCGTCCAGGCCCAGCTGAGGTTCGTCGGCAACCGGCGGGGCGACGTGGTCGCGATGCCGAAGTTCCTGCGCATCATCACCGGCGACGCCAAGTCCTTCACCAACGGCGACGCGAACGCCAACAGTTCGTGGAGCTGCACCGGCTTCGAGGACCGGCAGGTCACCGACAAGTACCCGGTGTGCCCCGGCGGCAGCCAGGTGGTGCGCACGGCCGACTTCCAGAGCTGCTGGGACGGCCGGAACACCGACAGCGCCAACCACCGCACCCACACGGCGTTCGTCGACGAGGACGGCGCCTGCCCGGACGGCTTCCGGGCCGTCCCCCAGCTCCGGGTCCGCCTGGTGTACGACGTCCCCGCCCCGGTCGTCGAGAACGGCCGGGTGCGGAACCCGTACGCCGTGGACGGCTTCCCGGAGCAGCTGCACAAGCCGATCACCGACCACAACGACTTCATCAACGTCATGGACGAGGACCTGATGAACAAGGTGGTCGACTGCATCAACAACGGCGAGGACTGCACGTAGACCGACCGGTGACGGGCCGGGGAGGGCCGGCGGCGGGCGTCCGCCGCCGGCCCTCCCCGGCCCGCGGGACGGTCAGCTCCCGTGGCCGCCGTGCCCGGCCGGGTGCGTGCCGCCCCCGTGCCGTGCCCCCTGCTCCAGGGTGCCGCCGAGCCGCCCGCGCAGGCCGGCCACGACGTCCTCGTGGCCGACGGCGACCCACTTGCGGCCGACGAGGTAGTGACCGCCGTAGTCCTCGGCCGTGTCGATCCACTCGCGCTGTCCGCGGTCGGTGGCGAAGGTGGCGAGGACGTACTTCTCGTCGCCCTCGGCGCAGAGGGCCTGGCGGATGGTGTCCGCGTCGGTCTGCAGGTCCGGCTCGCAGCCGGCCTCGGCGGCCAGGTGCTCCAGGCTCCCGGTCGCCGTCTCCGGTACGGCCTCGCCGTTCCCCTCGGACGCGCAGCCCGTCAGCGCCAGTACCGTCACCGTTCCGGCCAGCGCGAGCCTCGGTCGGGTCAGCCTCATGCGTTCCTCCGGTCCCTTCCGGCGACATGCCGCACGGAGCCCCGGCGCGGGGCCCCGGTCACCGGTACGGCGGCGGAGCGCGGAGCGCTCAAAGGTCGCCGGGTGACCACGGGCCGACTGGCTCGTTCTGCTGGACGTGCAGTCACAGGATGTCGCCAAACGCCCCGCACGGTCCGCCGGAGACCCGGTCGTCGACGTCGAGCAGGCCGAGGCCGCGCTCGTCGAGCACTATCCGGGTCTGGTCCGGCTCGCCTACCTGGTGCTGCCGCCGGATCTCGGCCGCAGCCGCCGGGTGCTGACCGCGCACGCCCTGACCCAGCGCGCGCTGCCCCGGAACCGGACGGTGACGCCCGTGATCCCGGCCCAGTCGAGCGGCCGTGAGGGCGATCCGGGGTACGCCCTGGTGCGTCTGCGGGTCGTGCGTACGGCGCTGGAGGCGGGGCTGCCGCTGCGGCGCCGGGCGTGGCCCAGGCGGTCCCAGCTGCCGCCGCTGCTGCCCCAGGTGTGGGGGCTCACGCTCTTCCCGCGCTCGGGCGGCGCCGACGAACTCGCCCTGGACCAGAGGCTGTCCGCCCTGTCCGGCCCGGCCCGGGCGGCGTACGCGCTGCGCGGTCTCGACCGGCTCCCGGACGGCGACGTACGGCGCGTGCTCACGGCCGCCGGGGTCGCCGAAGCCGACGCCGACGCCGCGCTGCGTGAGGCCGACGAGGTGGCGGACCGGTACGCGCTGCTCGGCTCCCCCGGGTTCGACCCCTGCACGTTGCAGGCCCGGCCCACCGATCTGATGCGCCGCCGCCGGCACACCAAGGCCGCGCTGGTCGCGGGGGCGGCGCTGGTGGTGTGCGGGGCGCTGCTGGGCCTGCCCGGGGGCGGCTGGGGGCCGGACGGCGCCGCCGCCCCGGTGTACGCCCGCAATCCGGCGGCCGAGGCGGCCCTCGACCCCGGCAAGCTGACGCGGGCGGCCCCCGCCGCCTGGAAGACGTCCGCGCGCACCGACTTCTCGGTGTGGCCGGCGCGCGGCGCCCTCACCGGCGACGAGGAACTGCTGCGCCGGGCCCTCGCCGTCTGGGCCCGCCCCGGCGGGAGCGTGCGGGTCTCGGCGACGGCGGGCACCGCGGCAGGCGGGCCGGCCGGACCGCCGCAGCTGCTGTACGCCGGGACCGTCGACGCGGCGCGTGTGGTGATCCTCTACGACGGTCTGCGCGTCGTCCGGTACGCCGAGCCGAAGGACGGCACGGCGGGCGCCGCCCTCGACCTCGCGCGGGCCGACGGGGCCGGCCGGGCGGAGGCGAACGCGGTGGTGCTGGGCCGGACCGACGGCAACGTGCGCTATCTGACGGCGCCCTGGGTGACGAAGGCGGCCGAACGGGACCTGGCGAAGCCGAATTCCGGCGCGATGGACCTGACGCTGACCGACGGGGTGACCTCGCCGCTGGCCTCTCCGGTCCTGCGCTCCGGCGCCTGTACGTCGTGGAACGTGCTCCAGGTGACCGACGGCTCGCGCACCCGCCTGATGAGCGACCTCGGCGAGCTGGTCCCGGCCCACCTCACCGCCGGGCGGCCCGGCAGGACCAAGGAGGTCTCCGGTGCCGGGGCGCTGCACGCCTGGGCGCCGTACGCCTGCTCCCTGGGCGCCGTGCGCGGGCAGGGGGTGCGGTCGGTGAACGCGTGGGAGTTCGCGAGCCAGCCGCTGCCCGACGACTCGGGCGGTGCGGGCGAGTGGGTGTGCACGCGGGCCGAGACCTGGCGGGGGGCCGGGGCGCGGGTGATGGCGCAGTTCCGGACGCCGGGCGGGGCGCGGGGCGCGGTGGCCGCGAAGGCCCAGGACGTACCGGCGTGCGGCAAGCGCGATCCGCACGTGCTGGCCGGGGTGCTGTGGAAGTCGGAGGGCGGGCGCTGGTACCTGCTGGCCGCCGGCAGCCGGGACACGAAGTCGATCGAGGCGACGGGCGGCGTCAGCGGCTCCGCCGACGGCAACCTGCTGACGGCCGGGGCCGAGCAGGGCGCGCGGGCCGAGCTGAAGGGCACCCTGGAGGACGGGCGGACGATCGGCGGGCTGCGCTAGGCACCGGACACCCTTGTTGACATCAGCGTCAACAAGTGGCCGCACAAGGGTTCCCGGCGGACCTACTCGTCAGTACATTGACGCCATGTCCAACAAGCATGTCTTCACGTGGAGGACCCTGGCGATCGTGGCCGGTGCCGCGCTGGTCGTCCGGCGGGTGGTACGGGGCCGGATCCCGGCCCCGGTCCCGTCGCCGGACTCCGGGCGGTCCGGGGCCCGCGGCCTGAAACTGCTGGTCACCGCGCACGAACGCCTGGCCGACGGGGTGGCCGGGATCCGCCTGGAGGGGCACGGCCTGCCGCGCTGGGAGCCGGGGGCCCATGTGGACCTGGTCCTGCCGTCGGGGCTGGTCCGGCAGTACTCGCTGTGCGGCGATCCCGAGGACACCTCCTCGTACACCGTCGCCGCGCGGCTGGTCGAGGACGGGCGGGGCGGCTCGCGCGAGGTGCACGAGCAGGTGCAGGAGGGGACGGAACTGGAGGTGCGCGGACCGCGCAACCGTTTCCCGCTGGTCGAGGCCCCGTCCTACGTCTTCGTCGCCGGCGGCATCGGCATCACCCCGATCCTGCCGATGCTGCGGGCACTGCCGGAGGGCACCGAGTGGCGGCTGCTGTACGGCGGGCGGACGCGGGCCTCGATGCCGTTCCTGGAGGACGTCGAGAAGCTGGACGCGGGCCGCGAGCGAAGCGGGACGGGGGTGCCCCCGGCCGAAGGTCGGGGGAGGGTCACCGTGGTCGCCGAGGACGAGGACGGGCTGCCGGACCTGGACGCCTTCCTCGCGGATCTCCCCGAGGGCGCGGCCGTCTACTGCTGCGGCCCCGAGGGCCTGATGGCGGCCGTCGGGGAACGGCTCCCGGAGGGCACCGCCCTCCACCTGGAACGGTTCGCGCCGCGTACGACGGCGGGCGGGGACGGGGAGTTCGAGGTCGAGCTGCACCGCAGCGGGCGCACCCTGACCGTGCCCGCCGGCTCGTCCGTGCTGGCCGCCGTGCGCACCGAGCTGCCGAACACGCCGTACTCCTGCGAGCAGGGCTGGTGCGGTACCTGCCAGCAGCGGGTGCTGGAGGGCGAGATCGATCACCGCGACGAGCTGCTGACCGACTCGGAGCGCGGCGACTCGATGCTCATCTGCGTCTCGCGCGCCAGGAGCGCGCGGCTGGTGCTGGATCTGTGAGTCCGGTGAACACCCTGGCCGGTCCGGCCCGTTGAGAGGCCGGATCCGATCGGTAAGGTGTTCGTATGACTACCGGGGTACGCCGCAGGATGGGCGTCGAGGAGCGACGGCGGCAGTTGATCGACGTCGCGCTCGAGCTGTTCAGCCGTCGCTCGCCCGACGAGGTCTCCATCGACGAGATAGCGTCGGCGGCGGGCATCTCGCGCCCGCTGGTCTATCACTACTTCCCCGGCAAACTCAGCCTGTACGAGGCCGCGTTGCAGCGCGCCTCCAGTGATCTGGCCGCCCGGTTCGCGGAGCCCCGGGAGGGTCCGCTGGGGGCGCGGCTGCTGCGGGTGACGGGGCGCTACCTCGACTTCGTCGACGAGCACGGCCCCGGGTTCTCGGCGCTGATGCGCGGGGGCCCGGCCGTCTCCGCGGGCGGACCCTGCTCGCTGAGCACGGCGCCCGCGGCGAACGCGCTCGTCGACTCCGTGCGGCAGGCCGCGTACGTCCAGCTCCTTTCGCACCTGGGCGTCACCGAGCCGTCCGCGCGTCTGGACCTGGTCGTCCGCTCCTGGATCTCGCTCGCCGAGTCGACGGCCCTGATCTGGCTGGACGGCCGGCGCATCCCGCGCGCCGAGCTGGAGGTCCAGCTCGTGCACGACTTCGCCGCGCTGCTGGCGGTGGGCGCCGCCCACGACGAGGAGACGGCCGCCCTGCTGCGCGGCATCCTGCGGGACGAGCCGGCCGACGGCCCGTTCACGGACCTGGCCGGCCGGCTGACCGGGCTGACGTCGTAGCTCAGACCTCGGCCTTGCGGTAGGACGGGTCGAGGTCGCGGACCTCGGCCGACAGGTGCAGGGTGACCCCGTCCCTGGGCTCGACGTGCTTGCGCAGCAGCTCCACCACGGCCTCGGTGAGTCGCGCCTTCGTCTCGTCGGACCGTCCGGCGAGCAGGGCGATCGACACGTTCACGATGGCGTGCCGCCCCTTCTCGGCGCCGACGACGTCCTCCTCGCCGCGCAGGACCCGCGTCTTGCACGCCTCCAGCCGCGCGGCGGCCGTCTCGACGACCACCGGGTGCAGGGCGACCGCCAGCTCCTCCCAGTCGATGTCGTCCAGCCAGGAGGAACGCTGGATGGTGATCTGCGGCATGGGTGCTCCTGTTCTCGGGCGGACAGGAGCACCCTAACCGCGGGTTCCGCTAGCCCGCGCGGGTGAAGACCGCCACGGTGCGGGCCGGGACCGTGAAGGTGCCCGATTCCTTCGCGTAGGCGGCCTTCTTCACGACGGAATCCGCTCCGGACGCCTGCACCGGGTGCAGCCGGTAGCCGGTCCCGGCCGTCTCGCTCACCCGCTGCCGCTGCTCCTCGGGGGTCGCGTTGAAGACCACGACCAGGTCACCGAGGCGCATGGTGATCACGCCGGGTGTCTCGTCCTTCCCGGAGAGCGGGAAGGCGAGCCGGGACTGCACCTGGCCGGCCGTGGCGAGGGAGAAGTCCTTCTCGCCCGTACGGATCCTCAGCAGGTCCCGGTAGGCGGCCGAGGCGCCGGTGATCTGCGGGCAGCCCACCTTCACCGTGCTCAGCAGGGGCTTGGCGTAGGGCCACTTGTCCTTGTTGTCGGCGGCCGGCGGCAGCCCGCGGCCGAAGCCGTTGCCGTCGGCGCAGTTCCAGTGGACGGCGTTGAACCAGTCGCCGCTGTCGAAGGAGTTGCGGTCCAGCGACTTGGAGCGCAGCAGGTCGGTGCCCGCCTGGGAGAGCGCCGGGCCCTGCGAGAGGGCGGCGGTGGCCATGGCGAGGACCTGCATGCGGGCCCGGTCGTCGGCGGAGGTGTCCTTCGGCAGCTTGAAGGCGAGCGCGTCGAACAGGGACTCGTTGTCGTGGGCGTCGGCGTAGGCGAGGGCGTCGCCCGGTGCCGCGGCGTATCCGGCGGGGGCGCCGTTGTAGTCGACCTCGGAGCCCTTGACCTCCTTGCCGTCGGTGTCCGTGAAGCGGTACCCGGCGAGGTTGCCGGTCAGGCCGACCTTGATCAGGTCCTGGTAGTGCAGCAGGCGGGCCTTCTGCTCGGCCTCGGTGCCGTTCTCCTTCGAGGAGTTGGGGTCGGTGTAGAGGCCGGAGGCGAAGCCCTGGACGCCGGGGTCGGCGTCGAAGGGGCCGCCGCCGCGCACGGCGTCGCGGGCGCGGTCGGAGAAGGTGGCGATGCCCGTGCCGGCCATGTTCTTCTGGGTGGCCTGGACGAAGCGGGCGTCGTCGGCGACCTCGCCGAAGTTCCAGCCCTCGCCGTACAGGATGATCTTCTTGCCGTCGACGCCGTCCTTCTCGACGGTCAGGGCGTCCAGGGCCTTGCGGACGGCGAGGATGTTGGCCTTCGGGTGGTGCCCCATGAGGTCGAAGCGGAAGCCGTCGACCTTGTACTCCTTGGCCCAGGTGACGACCGAGTCGACGACCAGCTTGCCCATCATGGCGTTCTCGGTGGCGGTGTTCGCGCAGCAGGTGCTGTTCGCGACCGAGCCGTCCGCGAGGAGCCGCTGGTAGTAGCCGGGCACGATCCGGTCCAGGACGCTCGTCGCCGCCTGGCCGCTCGCCGCCGTGTGGTTGTAGACCACGTCCATGACGACCCGCAGGCCGTCCTCGTTCAGCGCCTTGACCATGCGGCGGAACTCGACCGTGCGGGCGGTGCCGTCGGGGTCGGTGGCGTAGGAGCCCTCGGGGACGGTGTAGTGGTACGGGTCGTAGCCCCAGTTGTAGGCGTCCTTCGCGGCGGCCTTCGCCACGCACTCCTGCTGCTGGTCGGAGTCGGCGGGGAGGGCGGCGAGGTCGCAGTCGACGGTCGTCTGGCCGGACTTCTTCTCGGGGACGGTGGCGATGTCGAAGGCGGGCAGCAGGTGCACGTACGACGTGCCGGCCTTCGCCAGCTCGCGCAGATGCTTCGAGCCGTCGCTGTCCTTGTCGGTGAAGGCGAGGTACGTGCCCCGGTGGTCCGGGGCGGTCGTGCGGTCCGCGACGGAGAAGTCGCGGATGTGCAGCTCCTGGATCTGGGCGTCCCGCAGCGGCACGGCCTTCGGCTTGGTGTAGCCGTCCCAGCCGCGCGGGGCGAGGGCGCGGTCGTCGAGGTCGGCGACGAGGCTGCGCTCGGAGTCGGTGGTCAGGGCGACCGAGTAGGGGTCGGTGACCTTGTTGGTGACGACCTCGCCGGCACCGGGCGCCCAGACCCGGACGGCGTACCGGTAGGGCTTGCCCTTCCAGGACTTCGGGCCGGTGACGGACCAGACGCCGGTGGCGTCGTCGCGCCGCATGCCCACGGTGCGGCCGTCGATCTCCAGCTTCACGTCCTGCGCGGTCGGCGCCCACACGGACAGCGTGGGACGGCCGTGGTGGAAGACCGGGCCGAGGGCGGCCTTGGCGGCGCCCGGGTAGAGGTCGTCCAGGGCGCCGGCGGCCTGCACGCCGGTCGCGGCGAGCACGGCGCCGGTGGCGGTGCGCTGGGAGGCGACGACCTGGCCGCGCAGGGCCTCGCGGACCCGGTCGCGGTCGCGCGGGTCGACGGACCAGGCGGTGTACGCCTTCAGGTGCGGGTACTTCGCCTTCTGGGCGTCGGTGAGGGTCGTCCTGGTCAGGCGGAGCCATTGGGCGTCGTCGCCGGTGAGGGTGCCGTTCGCGGCCTTGACCGAGCCGGTGCGGGAGGCGAGGAGCTGGGTGGAGGCGGCGCCCTCGGAGCCGTTCCAGGCGACGGTGTTCCGGTCGATCCAGACCGCCTCGGAGGTGGTGAGGTCGACGGCGGCGGCCGAGCCCGCGGGCTGCGGCAGCAGGTGCTTCTCCTGGCCGCTCAGCAGCCACACCTCGTGGCCGTCGGTCTTGAGGTCCAGGGACTGGTCGGTGGGCAGGTCCTTCTCGTCGCCCTTGTGGAGGATGTAGCCGAGGCTGGTGGCGCCCTCGGTGAGGGGCACCTCGAAGACCGCGCCGTAGGGGTCGGTCCGCACCGGGGCGAGCGGCTTCGCCCAGTCGGTCGGGTTCGCGGCGCCGCCCCAGACGTGCAGGCCCCAGCCGTCGTAGTTCCCGTCGGCCCGGTGGTAGTGCAGGACGGCCTTGGTGGTGTCCTGCGCCGGGTACTCGGGCCGTTCGGTGACGACCTGTTCCTTGCCCTGTTCGACCCAGACCTCGCCCGTCTTCGTGACGTCGATGGTGCGGTCGGCGGCGACGTCCTTGTTTCCGGCCTTGTCGATGACGAGGAAGGAGACGTTCGACGCGCCGGGCTTGAGCTTGACGTAGGCGAAGGCGCCGTAGGCGTCGCGGCCGGTGAAGGGGTGGCTCTTCGGCCACTCGGTGGCCTCGCCGTCGGCGAGGTCGCCCCAGGAGTACAGGCCCCAGTCGTCGTAGTTCCCGTCCGCGCGCTTGTAGTGGACGATCGCGTGGTCGCGGGAGGCTGCGGTGGGCGGCTGCTCGACGGGCGGGGTGCCGGTGACCGAGGCGGCCGTGGCGCTCGCGGTGCGGCCCGCCGAGTCGACGACGACCGCCTTGTAGCGCAGGACGGTGCCGGCCGGGGTGCCCTCGCCGATGGTCTGGGTGACCTTGTAGGGGGCGTGGTCGGCGGAGCCGAGGGTGTGCCACTTCCCGTTGCCGGTCTGGGCGGCGAAGACGACGCGGTTCAGCTGTCCGCCGGAGACGTCGGCCGTCAGCTCGACGGTGCCGGTGGCGCCGGGCTCCGGGGCCTTGAGGGTGATCGTCGGCGCGGTGGCCGGCGCGGCGGGCCGGCCGGCTGCCTTGAGGACGATCGCCGAGCCGGCGGGCACGGTGACGGTGATCTTCGTGTCGGCGCCGGAGCGCACGGTGGCGTCGGTGCCGTACAGGCCGCGGAAGGTCATGCCGGCGGAGCCGGTGGCGAAGGTGGCCGTCCTCGCCCCGTCGGCGTTGTTGAGGGCGACGACGTACTCGGTGCCGGTCCTCGCGTCGGTGCGGGAGAAGGCGTAGACGCCGGGTCCGTCGGCGGCGTAGCGCTCGGTCTGGACGCCGTCGGCGAGGGCCGGGTGGTCCTTGCGGAGCTTCGCCAGGGCGCTGATCCGCCGGTAGAGCGGTGCTCGCGTGTCGTAGGCGTCGACGGCGTGGGTGCGGTCGGTGCCGAGCTGGTCGTCGTCCAGGTAGTCGGCGGTGCGGGAGGCGAACATCGGCTGGCGGGCGTCCTTGTCGCCGCCGGCGCCGGTGAAGCCCTGTTCGTCGCCGTAGTAGACCACCGGGTTGCCGCGGCTGAGGAACATCAGCTCGTTGGCGAGCCCGTCCTTCTTCAGCAGTTCGGCGTCGGTCGCCTTCGGGTCGTCCTGCTTGAGGAAGGTGCCGAAGCGGCCCATGTCGTGGTTGCCGAGGAAGGTGACCTGCTCGTAGGCGTTGGCCTTGTCGGTCGTGTACTTCCAGTCGTCACCGAAGACGGCGGCGAGCCTCTTGGCGCTGCCGCCCTGGGAGACGTAGGCGCGGGCCGCGTCCTGGAAGGGGAAGTCCAGCGTGGCGTCCAGGCGGCCCCGGGTGACGTACGGGGCGGTGACGGAGGTGTCGGCGGAGTAGACCTCGCCGAACATGAAGAAGTCCTCGCGGCCCTTCTTCGCCGCGTAGGCGTCCAGCGCGGTGGCCCACTGGGTCCAGAACTCCATGTTCACGTGCTTCACGGTGTCGATCCGGAAGCCGTCGACGGCGAAGTCCTTCACCCACCGCTCGTAGATCTTCTCCATGCCGCTGACGACCTCGGGCCGTTCGGTCCACAGGTCGTCGAGGCCGTTGAAGTCGCCGTAGGTGGCGGACTCGCCGGCCCAGGTGGAGTCGCCCCGGTTGTGGTACATCGCCGGGTCGTTGAGCCAGGACGGGACCTTGAGGTTCTTCTTCGCGGCCGGGACGACCGGCGTGCGCGGGAAGGAGCCGGTGTCCACGCGGGGGAAGCGGCGGGCGCCGTCGGCGTAGTCGGCGTCGTCGAAGGGCTCGCCGTCCTTCGTCAGGTAGGGGAAGGCGCCCTTGGAGAGGTAGTCGTAGGACTTCTCCTCGTAGTCGACGACGTCGGCGGTGTGGTTGGTGATGACGTCGAAGAAGACCTTCATGCCCTTGGCGTGGGCCTTGGAGATGAGGTCCTTCAGGTCCTGGTTGGTGCCGAAGTGCGGGTCGACCTGGGTGAAGTCGGTGATCCAGTAGCCGTGGTAGCCGGCGGAGGCGTCCTTGCCGGTGCCCTGGACGGGCTGGTTCTTGAAGAGGGGCGCCATCCAGAGGGAGGTGGTGCCCAGGCCCTTGATGTAGTCGAGTCGCTCGGTCAGGCCCTTGAGGTCACCGCCCTGGTAGAAGCCCTTGTCGGTGGGGTCGTAGCCGGTGACCGTGCGGGTGCCGGTCAGACCGCCCTGGTCGTTGCGGGGGTCGCCGTTGGCGAAGCGGTCCGGCAGGACGAAGTAGAACTGCTCGCGGGTCAGGTCGTGGCGGGCGGCGGTCTTCGCCAGCGTCGCGTCCGACGGGGGTGCGGGCGGGGCGCCGGCCCGCGCGGCGAGGGGTGTCAGGAGTGTCGCCGCGAGCGCGGCGACGGTGACGGCCGCGATCCGTGGGGCCGCGGCCCCTCCGGGTGCGGCGGTGCGGCGCTTCACAGGCGCCGGCCATCTCGGTATCACCGGTGTGAACTCCTTGCGATTACGGCTCGTTCGGGTCCGACCCCGGCGTGACCGTAGCGCCGACGCAAGTCTTGCGGCAAGGGTCGTGAAAGTAACGGTAAGAACTTTCACGGCCGTTGGGGCGCGTCCCGCCCGCCGGTGACCGCGGGAACGGCAGGGCCCCTCCGTTCCCGTCGGGGAACGGAGGGGCCCTGCGGCCGTTTCTCCCGGTCAGGCCGTCGTCCACCACACGGTGGTGTCCGCGGGCACCTGCGCCTCGCCGTTCGCCTCGGTCACCTCGCCGCTGGACAGCAGCATCCGGCCGTAGGCGGGCACCGTCACCGGCTCGCCGGTGGTGTTGGCCACGCACACGAACTCCCCGCGCCGGAAGGCGAGGACGCCCTCGGGCGCCCGCAGCCACTCCACGGCGTCGCCCGCGCCCAGGTCGGCCTGCTCCCGGCGGACGGCCAGCGCGCTGCGGTACAGCTCCAGGGTCGAGCCGGGCCGGCCCGTCTGGGCCTCCACGCTCAGCTCGCCCCAGTCCGCGGGCTGGGGGAGCCAGCTGCCGCCGGCGCCGAAGCCGTACGACGCCCCCGTGCGCGTCCACGGGATCGGCACCCGGCAGCCGTCGCGGAAGCCGTCCTGGCCGGCGCCGCGGAAGTACGCCGGGTCCTGGCGCACCTCGTCGGGCAGGTCGACGACGTCCGGCAGGCCGAGCTCCTCGCCCTGGTAGACGTAGGCCGAGCCGGGCAGCGCCAGCATCAGCAGGGTGGCCGCGCGGGCCCTGCGCAGGCCCAGCTCGCGGTCGCCGGCCAGGCGGAGCTGGGTGCCGAGGCCGGGCGGGTTGGCGAAGCGGGTGGCGTGCCGGGTGACGTCGTGGTTGGACAGCACCCAGGTGGCCGGGGCGCCGACCGGGCGCATGGCGTCCAGGGTGCGGTCGATGACCGTGCGCAGCTCCTCGGCGTCCCAGTGGGTGCCCAGGTACTGGAAGTTGAACGCCTGGTGCAGCTCGTCGGGGCGGACGTAGTTGGCGGTGCGCTCGACGGTCGGCGTCCACGCCTCGGCGACGAAGATGCGCTCTCCGCTGTACTCGTCGAGGATGAGCCGCCACTGGCGGTAGATGTCGTGGACGCCGTCCTGGTCGAAGAACGGCATGACATCGTTGCCCAGCAATTTCAGCTGCTCGTGCGATCCCAGGTCGGGCAGGCCCTCGGCCTTCACCATGCCGTGGGCGACGTCGATGCGGAAGCCGTCCACGCCCATGTCCAGCCAGAAGCGCAGGATGGAGCGGAACTCGTCGCCGACGGCCGGGTGCTCCCAGTTGAAGTCGGGCTGCTCGGGGGCGAACAGGTGCAGGTACCACTCCCCCGGCGTGCCGTCGGGCTCGGTGACCCGGGTCCAGGCGGGGCCGCCGAAGATGGACTCCCAGTCGTTGGGCGGCAGTTCGCCGTTCTCGCCCTTGCCGGGGCGGAAGTGGTAGCGGTCCCGCGACGGGGAGCCGGGGCCCTCGGCGAGGGCGCGCTTGAACCACTCGTGCTGGTCGGAGGAGTGGTTCGGGACCAGGTCGACGATGATGCGCAGGCCCAGCCCGTGGGCGTCGCGGATCAGCGCGTCCGCGTCCAGGAGGGTGCCGAACATGGGGTCGACGGCCCGGTAGTCGGCGACGTCGTAGCCGGCGTCGGCCTGCGGGGAGGCGTAGAAGGGGCTGAGCCACACGGCGTCCACGCCCAGGTCGCGCAGGTACGGCAGACGGGTGCGGACACCCTCCAGGTCGCCCATGCCGTCGCCGTTGCTGTCGGCGAAGCTGCGCGGATACACCTGGTAGATGACCGCGTCGCGCCACCAGTCGCGGCGCCGGGTGACGGTGGCGGTGGCGGAGGTGGGGGCCGGTGCGGCGGAGTGCTGCTGGCTCATGGCGTCCTTGTACGTAACGGGGCGGTTCGGGTCATGGGGTCGTGGTGGTGTCCGGCGACGGGGGACGAGGCGGCCGCGGTGACAGCGGGGTCGGATGGGCACCGCGGCCGCCACCCGCGCGGTGAGGCGCGGGAGTCGGTGGGGGCGTCAGCCCTTCGTGCCGCCGGCGGTGAGGCCGGTCACCAGGTTCTTCTGCACCAGGTAGAAGAACGCGGAGACGGGTATCGCGACGAGCACGGCGGTGGCCGCCATCAGGTTGCGCTGCGCGTCGTGCTCGCTGACGAAGCTCTGCAGCCCGACGGCGAAGGTGTACTTCGTGTCGCTCAGCATGAACGTCGAGGCGAAGGCGACCTCGCCGAAGGCCGTGATGAAGCTGTAGAAACCGGCGACCGCGAGGCCGGGCCTGGCGAGCGGGAGGATCAGCCGGAAGAACGTGCCGAAGGGGCTCAGTCCGTCGACCCGGCCGGCCTCGTCGATCTCGAACGGGATGGTGTCGAAGTAGCCCTTGAGCAGCCACGCGCAGTAGGGCACCGCGGTGGAGCAGTAGACGAGGACCAGACCGAGGTAGTTGTCGATGAGCTGGAGCTCGGACAGGATCTGGTACATCGGCACGATGAGGACCGCGATGGGGAACATCTGGGTGACCAGCAGGACCCACATCAGCTTCTTGTAGCCCGGGAAGCGCATCCGCGAGACGGCGTAGCCGGTGGTGGCGGCGACCATGACGCCGATGACCGTGGTGCCCAGCGAGACGATCAGCGAGCTCTTCAGCCAGTCGAAGAAGTTCGTGTGCTGGAGCACGAAGGCGTAGTTGTCGAAGGTCATCTTCGACCAGATGCGCCCGGGGTGCAGGTAGTCGTCCTTGTCCGGGCCGAGGGACAGGAAGACCAGCCAGGCGATCGGGAAGAGCGCGACGAGGCTCGCGACGGTCAGGATGCCGTGGGAGGCGAGGGAGGAGGCGCGGCTGCGTTCGCCCCGGCGCACCCTGCGCTTCGGTGCGGCGGGCGCGGGGGCCTTCTCGGCCCGGGCCTCGGTCGGCACGGTGGTGGTACTCATGGCGGCTCCTGCCTCAGTTCGCGAGCTGCTGCTCATTGCGGTTCAGCCAGCGGCGGTAGAAGGAGGTGAAGACGATCAGGACGGCCAGCAGCAGGATGCCGTAGGCGGCGGACTGCGCGAAGTCGCGTGGCTGCTGTCCGAACCCGAGCTGGTAGGCCCAGGTGACGAGGATCTGGGCGTCGGGGGCGGTGTTGCCGAAGAGCAGGAAGATCACGGCGAACTGGTTGAAGGTCCAGATGATGCCGAGCAGGACGACGGTGGAGCTGACGGTCCTGAGCCCCGGCAGGGTGATGTGGCGGAAGCGCTGCCAGGCGTTGGCCCCGTCCATCTCGGCGGCCTCGTACAGGCTGGCGTCGATGGACTGCAGGCCGCCGAGGAGCGAGACCATCATGAACGGCACACCGCACCAGGTGTTGACCATGATCGCGGCGAACCGCTGCCAGAAGACGTCCTCCAGCCACAGCGGGGTCGGCAGGTGCAACCAGTCCAGGCCGGCGTTGATGACACCGCCGTCGGCGAGCATGAAGCGCCAGCCGAAGACGGTGACGAAGGTCGGCACCGCCCACGGCAGGACCAGGATCAGCCGGTAGAAGGTGCGCCCGCGCAGCTTCTGGTTCAGCAGCAGGGCGAGGCCCAGACCGATGAAGTAGTGCAGGCCGACGCAGAGCGCCGTCCACACGATCGTCCAGATGAAGTGCGACCAGAAGCGGTCGTACGCCGTCGGTCCCCACAGGATGTCGGCGTAGTTGTCCAGGCCGATGAATTCGTAGGTGGCGTCGATGTGGTTGACGCCGATGGTGCGCGCGGAGTTGAGGCTGTTGGCGTCGGTGAGCGTGAGGTAGAGGCCGTACGCCAGCGGGTACAGCACGAGGACGCCGAGCACGACGGCCACCGGCGCGATCATCGCGTAGGCGTACCAGTGTTTCTGGTATCCGTCCTTCAGACGCCGGCCGAGGCCGGGCCGCGGGGTGCGGTCACCGCGGCGCTTGCCGGTCGCGCGGTCGATGGTGACTGTCATGGTTCGACACCTTCGGGAGCAGCAGGAAGATCAAGGGGTACGACACGCATACCGGTGGCCGCCGGATCCCCTCCCCCGTGGACGGGGGACCCGGCGGCCACGCGGGCTCACTTGCCGAAGTCCGGCACCAGCTTGGCGATCGCGGTCTCGGCGTCGCTCAGGCCCTCGTCCAGGGACTTCTTGCCGCCGGCGATCTGGGGCAGCTCGTCGTCGAGCGGGGTCCACAGGGAGCTGTACTCCGGCAGGGCCGGGCGAGGCTGGGCGGCCGGCAGGACCGTCTGGTAGCCGGCGATGCCCGGGTCGGCCTTGACCTTGTCGGTGTAGGCGTCGTCGCGGGTCGGCAGCGTGGAGTTCTTCAGGGCGACGGTCTCCTGGGACTTCGCCGAGGTCATGAAGTTCACGAGCTTCAGCGCCGCCTCCTGGTGCGCCTTGTCCGAACCGGCGTACACCGACAGGTTGTGGCCGCCGGTCGGGGCGCCCGCCTTGCCGGTGGAGCCGGCCGGGACGGTGACGATGCCGAGGTTGTTCTTGTCCTTGAACGCGGAGCCCTTGTAGAAGTTCGTGATCTCCCACGGACCCTGGATCGTCGAGGCGACCTTGCCGTTGACGAACGCGTCCTGGATGTGCGCGTAGGCGTCGGCGGTGGTGTCGGCCTTGTGCAGGCCCTTGCCGTCGAACAGGCTCAGCCAGGTGCCGTAGGCCTTCTTGGCCGCGGGCGAGGCGACGGTGACCTTCTTGGCGCCGGCGTCGACGGTGTCGGTGCCCTCGCCGTACAGGAACGGCTGGGCGTAGTAGCCCGCGGTGGAGCCCCAGAAGCCCTCGACGCCGGTCTTGTCCTTGATGGTGGCGGCGGCCTTCTTCAGGTCGTCCCAGGTCTTGGGGGGCTGGACGCCGGCCTTCTCGAACAGTGCCTTGTTGTAGACGAAGGCGAGCGTGTCGGTGACCAGCGGCACGCCGTAGGTCTTGCCCTCGTACTTGGCCTGCTCGATCAGGTTGGGCTGGAACTTGGCCTGGTCGGCGAGGGCCTCGGTGCCGTCCAGCGGCAGGAAGAAGCCCTTCTTGGCGAAGGCGGGGGTCCAGCCGACCTCGGAGCGCAGCACGTCCGGGGCGCCCTTGGAGCCGGCGGCGGTGTCGAACTTGTTCTGTGCCTGGTCGAAGGGCACGTTGACGAAGTTGACCTTGATGTCCTTGTGGGCGGCCTCGAACTCCTTGACCAGGGCCTTGTAGGTCGGCGCCTCGTTGGTCGCGTTGGAGGTGTCCCAGTAAGTGATGGTGACCGGTCCGCCGGACTCGCTGTCGCTGTCCCCGCCGCACGCCGTCGCCGCGAGGGCGAGGGACGCCACCAGAGCGGTGGCCGCTATGCCACGCCGCATGAGTTCTCCTTGAGGGTGAAAGCCCGTGTGTGCAGGGGTGCGGGCCCGTCCGCCGCTCCTGCCGACACCGACCGCGTCATTGCCGCCGTCGGGCGACGTGAACGTAACAGCGATGTAAGCGGCGCGAAAGGTCTTGCAGCAAAAAAGTGCAAGAGATCTCCGAAGTTATCCGTGCGTGACCTCTTGGCGACCGCCGTGAGACGCTTGCTTACGGGGCACGAGCGCTATCGGGCCGGTTGTGCAAGACTCTGCAAGCTCTTGCCGCCACTTTCTTGAGGGAGCGCGATGACACAGCAGTCCGCGCCGGGACGTCCAACAGGCCGCCCACGGCGCCCGGTCGGTGTGCAAGGCGCCATCCGGCAGGTACAGTCCACCCCTGTGACCACACGGCTTGCCGACATCGCCGCCCAGGCGGGCGTGAGCGAAGCGACGGTCAGCCGCGTCCTCAACGGGAAGCCGGGCGTCGCCGCCACCACCCGACAGTCCGTGCTCGCCGCCCTCGACGTCCTGGGCTACGAGCGGCCCGTACGGCTGCGGCAGCGCAGCGAGGGCCTGGTGGGGCTGATCACCCCGGAGCTGGAGAACCCGATATTCCCGGCCCTGGCCCAGGTCATCGGCCAGGCGCTGACCCGCCAGGGCTACACGCCGGTCCTCGCCACCCAGACCCCGGGCGGCTCCACGGAGGACGAGCTGACGGAGATGCTGGTCGACCGCGGGGTCGCCGGCATCATCTACGTCTCCGGACTGCACGCCGACACCACCGCCGACATGGAGCGCTACGAGCGGCTGCGCGCACAGGGCGTGCCCTTCGTCCTGGTCGACGGGTTCTCGCCGAAGGTGCAGGCGCCGTTCATCTCCCCCGACGACCGCGCCGCGATGAGCCTCGCCGTCACCCACCTCGTCTCGCTGGGCCACACCCGCATCGGGCTGGCCCTCGGCCCGAAGCGGTTCGTGCCGGTGCAGCGCAAGATCGAGGGCTTCGTCCGCACCGTCCAGGAACAACTGGGCCTCGACGCGCGGGCCGTGGAGACGGAACTCGTCCAGCACTCCCTCTACACCCTCGAGGGCGGCCAGGCGGCGGCCGCCGCGCTCATGGACCGGGACTGCACGGCCGTGGTCTGCGCCAGCGACATGATGGCGCTGGGCGCCATACGGGCGGCCCGGCAGCGCGGGCTGGACGTGCCCAAGGACATCTCGGTCGTCGGCTTCGACGACTCCCCGCTGATCGCCTTCACCGACCCGCCGCTGACGACCGTCCGCAAGCCGGTCCCGGCGATGGGGCAGGCGGCGGTGCGCACGCTGCTGGAGGAGATAGGCGGGACGCCCGCGCCGCACAGCGAGTTCGTGTTCATGCCGGAGCTGGTGGTGCGCGGTTCGACCGCCTCGGCGCCGGGAGAGCGGAACCGGTCCTGACGCCTTCCCCGGGGCAGCGGGTGCGGCCCGGCCCCGGCAGGGGGATGATCGGTGGCGGAAGGCTTTTCTGGCAGACTTCATGCCTATGGGTGACGCGACCATGAGGACTCCGGAACGCCCGGAAGAGGGCGTTCCGCACCCCGTCACGGAGGAGACGGGGCGGGGGCTCGTGCGCCGGCTCCGTACGCCGCGCCGCCCCCGCCTGTGGTTCGAGATCCTGCTGATCGCGGTCAGTTACTGGACGTACTCGCTCGTCCGCAACGCCGTGCCGGAGCAGCGGGGGCAGGCACTGCGCAACGCCGACTGGATCTGGCGGACCGAGCAGCAACTCGGCATCGCCGTCGAGGAATCGGTCAACCACGCCGTCAACTCGGTGACCTGGCTGGTCGTCGGCATGAACTACTACTACGCCACCTTGCACTTCGTGCTGACGCTGGGCGTGCTGGTCTGGCTGTACCGCAGCCATCCGGGACGGTACGCGGCGACCCGTCTGGTCCTCTTCGCGACGACGGGTGTGGCCCTGCTCGGTTACTACCTGTACCCGCTCGCCCCGCCCCGGCTGATGGACGGCGGGTACTTCGTCGACACGGTGATGGTCCACCGGACGTGGGGGTCGATGGCGTCCGGGGACCTGAAGAACATGTCCAACCAGTACGCCGCGATGCCGTCGATGCACATCGGGTGGTCGGTGTGGTGCGGGCTGACGATCTTCGCGCTGGCGTCGGTGCCGTGGGTGCGGGTGCTGGGGCTGGTGTATCCGGTGCTGACGCTGGTGGTGATCGTGGCCACGGCGAACCACTTCTGGCTGGACGCGGTGGGGGGTGTGCTGTGCCTGGCCTTCGGTTACGCGGTGGCCCGGGTGTGGTGCGGGAGCCTGCCGTACGCGTTGCCGCGGGTGGTGCCGGGGGGTGGGGCGCGGCGGGGGGCGTGGGCGCCTACGCGCGCCTGAGGATGCGGGGGGTGCCCGGGGGGCGCGTGGCCCGGTGCTTGTGAGGTGCGGGGCGTTGGTGCCCGGGGGGCGCGTGGCCCGGCGCTGGTGAGGTGCGGGGCGTTGGTGCCGGGAGGTGGGGCGCGTGGCCCGGCGCCGCCGGGGTGCCTCCCCCAGAGGGGGTGCCCCCAGCGCCCCCTCCCCCACGCTCGGCTTCGCTCGCGCGGGGGACCCCCAGCGCCCCTGGGGGCACCTCCCAGGCCGTTCAGGCACTGGGGGAGGCACGCCTGCCCGCAGCCGGGGCGGCGGCGGGGGCCGGTCACGCGTAGAACAGATCCTCCACCACCGTGCGGGCCCTGCGGGCCGTGCGGCGGTACTCGTCGAGCATGTCGCCCGCATGGCCGGGGCCGTGGCCCAGGTAGCGGCCCACGGCCGCCAGTTCGCGCGGGTCGGTCGGGAACGTGTCGCCGGCCCGTCCGCGCACCAGCATCACCGCGTTGCGCACCCGCGTCGCCAGCACCCACGCCTCGTCCAGCGTCGCGGCGTTCTCCTCGGAGATGAGCCCCGCCCCGGCCGCCGCCGCGAGGGCCTGCCGGGTCCTGGTCGTGCGCAGGCCCGGTTCGGCGTGGCCGTGCCGCAGCTGCATCAGCTGCACGGTCCACTCCACGTCGGACAGGCCGCCCGGACCCAGCTTGGCGTGCAGCTTGGGGTCGGCGCCGCGCGGCAGCCGCTCGGACTCCATGCGGGCCTTGAGCCGCCGGATCTCCCGTACCGCCTCCTCGGAGAGCCCGCGCGCCGGGTAGCGCAGCGGATCGACCAGCTCGGTGAACCGCCGCCCCAGGTCCTCGTCGCCGGCGACGAACTCGGCCCGCAGCAGCGCGTGCGACTCCCACGTCAGCGACCAGCGCCGGTAGTACGCCTCGTACGACTTGAGCGTGCGCACCAGCGGTCCGGACTTGCCCTCCGGGCGCAGGTCGGCGTCGACGATCAGGGGCGGGTCGGCGCTGGGCACCTGGAGCAGGCGGCGCATCTCGGCGACCACCTTGTTCGCGGCGTCCGCGGCCTCCCGCTCGTCCACCCCGTCCCGGGGCTCGTGCACGAACAGGACATCGGCGTCCGAGCCGTAGCCCAGCTCGTGCCCGCCGAAGCGGCCCATGCCGATGATCGCGAACCGGGTGGGCAGGGTGTCGCCCCAGCCCTCGCGCACCACGGCCCGCAGGGTGCCCGCCAGCGTCGCCGCCGTCAGGTCCGACACCGCGGCGCCGACCCGGTCCACCAGGGCGCCCTGGTCGGCCTCGACGGGCCGGGCCTCGGTGCCGTAGGAGCCGACGATGTCGGCGGCGGCCGTACGGAACAGCTCGCGGCGCCGCATCCCGCGCGCCGCGGTGACCGCCTGCACGGCGCCGTCGGCGCGGCGGACCGCGGCGAGCACCTCCTGCTCCAGCTGGGCGCGCCCACGCGGCGCCAGGCCCCCGGAGTCGCCGTCGCCGAGGATCGCCACCGCCTCGGGCGCCCGCATCAGCAGGTCCGGGGCGAGCCGTCCGGCGGACAGCACCCGGGCGAGGTTCTCGGCCGCCGCGCCCTCGTCCCGCAGCAGCCGCAGGTACCAGGGCGTCTTGCCGAGCGCGTCGGAGACCTTGCGGAAGTTGAGCAGGCCCGCGTCCGGGTCGGCGGAGTCGGCGAACCAGCCCAGCAGCACCGGCAGCAGGGTCCGCTGGATCGCGGCCTTGCGGGTGACGCCGGAGGCCAGCGCCTCCAGGTGCCGCAGGGCGGCGGCCGGATCCGCGTACCCGAGGGCGACCAGCCGCTCACGGGCCGCGTCGGGGCGCAGCCGCGTCTCCCCCGGCGCCAGCTGGGCGACCGCGTCGAGCAGCGGCCGGTAGAACAGCTTCTCGTGCAGCCGGCGTACGGCGGCGGCGTGCCGCCTCCACTCGCGCAGCAGCCCGGTGACCGGGTCGTTGCGCAGGCCGAGGGAACGGCCCAGGCGCCGCAGGTCGGCCTCGTCCTCGGGTACGAGGTGGGTGCGCCGCAGCCGGTGGAGCTGGATGCGGTGCTCCATGGAGCGCAGGAAGCGGTACGCCTCGTCGAGCTGGGCGGCGTCCGCCCGGCCGACGTAGCCGCCCGCGGCGAGGGCCTTCAGCGCGTCCAGCGTCGTACCGCTGTGCAGGGACGCGTCGGCCCGGCCGTGCACGAGCTGGAGCAGCTGCACGGCGAACTCGACGTCGCGCAGCCCGCCCGGACCCAGCTTGAGCTGGCGGTCGACCTCGGCGGCGGGGATGGTCTCCACCACCCGGCGGCGCATCTTCTGCACGTCGGCGACGAAGTTCTCGCGTTCGGCGGCCTGCCACACCAGGGGCTGGAGGGCGGCGACGTACTCGCCGCCGAGGGCGAGGTCGCCGGCCACCGGGCGGGCCTTGAGCAGCGCCTGGAACTCCCAGGTCTTGGCCCAGCGCTGGTAGTAGGCGACGTGGCTGCTGAGGGTGCGCACCAGCGGGCCGTTGCGGCCCTCGGGGCGCAGGTTGGCGTCGACGGGCCAGATGGAGCCCTCGACGGTCGTCTCGGAGCAGATCCGCATCATGTGCGAGGCGAGGGAGGTCGCGGCCCGCAGCGCCTTGGTCTCGTCGGCCTCGCCGGCCGCCTCCCCCACGAAGATGACGTCGACGTCGGAGACGTAGTTCAGCTCGTGGCCGCCGCACTTGCCCATCGCGATCACCGCCAGCCGGCACAGCGCGGCGTCCTCGGGCGCGGCCTCCTCGGCGAGGCGCAGGGCGGCGCGCAGGGTGGCGGTGGCGAGGTCGGCGAGCTCGGCGGCGGTCTCGGCGACGTCGATGGTGCCGCACACGTCGCGGGCGGCGATGGACAGCAGGCAGCGCCGGTAGGCGACGCGCAGGGAGACGGGGTCGGTGGCCTCGGCGAGACCGCTCTCGAACTCCTCGACGCCGCGGTGCAGGTCGCGGGGCTCGTAGGTGACGAGGGCCTGCCAGTCGCCGGCGTGCCGGGCGAGGTGGTCGGCGAGCGCCTCGGAGGCGCCGAGCACGCCGAGGAGGCGGTCGCGCAGCGGCTTGGCGGCTATCAGGGTGTCCAGCAGCTCCCGGCGCGCGGTGGGGTCGGGCTGCGCCTCCAGCAGCCGGACCAGGCCGCCCAGGGCGAGGTCCGGGTCGGCGGTGGCGCCCAGCGCCTCCAGCAGGACCGGGTCGTTGCGGACCGGTGCCAGCTCCACGCCGTCCAGCAGCCGCTCGGCGGCCGAGGGATCGGTGAAGCCGTGCCGCAGCAGTCGCGTGAAGGTACTGCTCCTGCGCCCCGGCGCCGTCATCTCGGCCTCCTGTCGGACCTGCGGGGCCGGTGGGACCGGACCCCGTCGGATCAAGGTCGTACGGCCTTGAGGGTAACCGGGGAGCCGCGGGCCGGCGCAGGGGCGGGCGGCGCCGGCCGCGCTCCGGTCGCCGTCGCGCGCGGGAATTCCGCTCTTTCGGTGGCGCGGCGGGCCGCCATCGGCTTCGGTGAGGCCATGGACTTCACCCTCGAAGTGATCCCGCTGCCCGTGACGGACATCGACCGCTCCCGGGACTTCTACCGGGACAAGGTCGGCTTCCACGTCGACATCGACCAGGAGGTGATGCCGGGGATGCGGATCGTCCAGCTGACGCCTCCCGGCTCCGGCTGTTCGATCGCCCTCGGCGACGCCGTCTGGGACATGGCGCAGGGACAGACCCGGCCGGAGCCCGGTTCGTACCAGGGCCTGCAGCTGTGCGTCGCCGACATCAAGGCCGCCCGCGCGGAGCTGGTGGGGCGCGGTCTGGACGTCTCCGAGCCGGTGCAGTACGCCCCGGACGACGGCGCCACGTTCATGTACTTCAAGGACCCGGACGGCAACGGCTGGTCGATCCAGGAGTACCGGCGCCGGCAGACGGAGCCGCTGCACCAGGTGCTGGCGGACCTGAAGCGGCGGCCGTAGCGCCGCACGGGGCGGGCCCGGTCCCCGGTGGACCGGGCCCGGCCGTCAGCCCGTCTCCCGCCAGCGGTTGGTGATCGGCAGGCGGCGGTCCTTGCCGAAGCCCTTCGGCGAGATCTTGGTGCCCGGCGGGTACTGGCGCCGCTTGTACTCGGCGGTGTCGACCATCCGCAGGGTCTTCGTGACCAGTTCCCGGTCGTACCCGGCGGCGACGATCTCGTCCGCGCCCCGGTCCCGGTCGACGTACAGCTCGAGGATCGCGTCGAGCACCGGGTAGTCCGGCAGGGAGTCGGTGTCGACCTGCCCCGGGCGCAGTTCGGCGCTCGGGGGCTTGGTGATCGAGTTCTCGGGGATGGGCGGGGTCTGCCCGCGCTCCCGCGCCGCCCGGTTGCGCCATTCGGCCAGGCGGAAGACCAGGGTCTTGTAGACGTCCTTGATCGGGCCGTAGGCGCCCACCGAGTCGCCGTACAGCGTCGAGTAGCCCACCGCCAGCTCCGACTTGTTGCCGGGGGCCAGGACGATGTGGCCCTCCTGGTTGGAGATCGCCATCAGCGTCGTGCCGCGCAGCCGCGACTGGAGGTTCTCCTCCGCGAGGCCGGTGAGCCCCAGCGAGCCCATGTACGCGTCGAACATCGGCTCGATCGGCACGGTGCGGTAGTTCAGGCCGGTGCGCCGGGCCATCTCCGCCGCGTCGTCCCGGGAGTGCTCGGAGGAGTACTTCGACGGCATCGAGACGCCGTACACGTTCTGTGCGCCGAGCGCGTCGCAGGCGATCGCCGCGACCAGCGAGGAGTCGATGCCGCCGGACAGGCCGACCAGCACCGAGCGGAAGCCGTTCTTCGCGACGTACGCGCGCAGGCCGGTGACGAGGGCCGAGTAGACCTCCTCCTCGTCGTCCAGCCGCTCGGCGTGTCCGCCGGTCAGCTCGGGTTCGTAGGCCGGTACGGGGTCCTCGGACAGGACGACCCGGTCGATGCGCAGTCCGTCGTCCACCACGCCTACCGGCGCGTCCGCGGCCGCGGCCGGCAGGTCGAGGTCCAGCACCACGCAGCACTCGGAGAACTGCGGGGCCCGCGCCACCACCTCGCCGTCGGCGCCGACCACGATGGAGTCGCCGTCGAAGACGAGTTCGTCCTGGCCGCCGGTCATGGCGAGGTAGGCGGTGGTGCAGCCGGCCTCCTGGGCGCGCTTGCGGACCAGTTCCAGCCGGGTGTCGTCCTTGTCGCGCTCGTAGGGCGAGGCGTTGACGGAGAGCAGCAGCCCGGCCCGCGCCGAGCGGGCGGCGGGCACCCGGCCGCCGTCCTGCCACAGGTCCTCGCAGATGGCGAGGGCGACGTCGACGCCGTGCACCCGCAGCACCGGCATGGTGTCGCCGGGCACGAAGTAGCGGAACTCGTCGAAGACGCCGTAGTTCGGCAGATGGTGCTTGGCGAAGCTCAGCACCACCTCGCCGCCGTGCAGCACGGCCGCCGCGTTCTGCGGGGCGCCGGCCGGCTGGCCGTACTTCGGCCGGGCGGTCGCCGAGCGGTCGAGGTAGCCGACGACCACGGGCAGCTCGCCGAGGCCCTCGTCGGCGAGGCGCGCCGCGAGGGAGCGCAGGGCGGCGCGGGAGGCCTCCACGAAGGACGATCTCAGGGCCAGGTCCTCGACGGGGTACCCGGTCAGCACCATCTCCGGGAAGGCCACGAGGTGGGCTCCCTGCTCGGCGGAGTGCCGGGTCCAGCGGACGACCGACTCCGCGTTCGCGGCGATGTCGCCGACGCTCGAGTCGATCTGGTTCAGGGCGAGTCGTAGCTGAGGCACGCGGCCAGTGTAATCGTCAGACCGACGCTATGGGGTGTTGTCCGTCCCCCGGGGTCCCGGCGTCCCGCGGGCCGGCGTCCTGCGTGCCGGCGTCCCGCGGGCCGACGTCCTGTGTGCCGGCGCCCCGCGGGCCGGCGTCATGCCTCCGGTTTCGCTCCGCGCTCCGCCAGCAGGTCCGCCATCAGCCGGATCTCGGACTCCTGCGACTCCACCATCCCCCGGGCCAGCCGCTTCTCCACCCCGACGGCGCACCTGGCGGCGCAGCCCTTCGCCATGTGGACGCCGCCCTCGTGGTGCTCGGTCATCAGCCGGAGGTAGTAGACCTCGGCCTGCCTGCCGCGCAGGCCGGCGAGCTTCTCCAGTTCGGCGTCGGTGGCCATGCCGGGCATCAGCGAGCCCTCCCCCGCCGACGGCGCGTCGCCCATGCCCATCCAGGTCATGGGCGGGTCGGACGACACCTTCGGCAGCCCCCACAGGTCGAGCCAGCCGATCATCATGCCCCGCTGGTTGGCCTGGGTCTGCGCGATGTCGTAGGCGAGCCGGCGCACCTCCTCGTCCTCGGTGCGGTCGCGCACGAGGTACGACATCTCGACGGCCTGCTGGTGGTGCACCGCCATGTCCCGCGCGAACCCGGCGTCGGCCGAGCCGGCGGACGGGGTGCCGTCCCCGCCGTCGTCGCCGGCGACCGCGTAGGTGATGGCGCCGGCCGCGACGAGGACCGCCGCGGCGGCCCCCGCGATCCAGCCGGCCCGCCCCGGTGTCACCGCGACAGTCCGTTGGTGCAGGCGGCGCCCGGCTCGGGGGTCTGCTCGCCCTGGACGAACTTCTCGAAGAACGCGTCCACGTTCGGGTCGCTCGCGCCCGTCACGGTGCGCTGGTGGCCCCAGGCCGTCAGCATGATCGGGTCCTTCTGCCTGTCGTCGGGGCTCATCAGCGAGTACGGGGTCTTCCTCACCTTCGCCGCCAGCGCCTCGACGTCGGCCTCGGCGGCCTTGTCGGTGTACGTCACCCAGACCGCGCCGTGCTCGAGGGAGTGCACGGCGTTCTCGTTGTTCAGCGGCTCGGTGTAGACGTCGCCGTCGCAGTTCATCCAGGCCTGGCTGTGGTCGCCGCCGACCGGGGGCTCGACCGGGTAGGTCACCTTCCCGGCGACGTGGTTGCGGGCCAGGGTGCCCTTCCACGTGCGGACACCGTCCTCGCCCGTGACGAACGTGCCGGAGGCCTTGGGGTCGGTGGCCGCCGTGGCGGTGGCCGCCGGGCCGGTGGCCGCCGCGGCATCGGACCCGTCGGACTGCGAGCGCACGAGGACGACACCGCCGGCGACGAGACCGGCGACGACCACGGCGCTGATCCCGACGGTGAGGACGCGGTTCCGGCGCTCACGTGCCTCATCGGCGCGTCGCATGTCCGCTATACGCGTCTGCCGCGCCGTGCTGCTGGTCTTGTCGGCGGAACCCATGGGGTGTGCCCTTCTGGTAAGGAGGGGGACGCTGAGTGGGCTGATCGTAAGGGTGCGGGAGGGCTCTTTCGTAGGGAGGAGACGCGATCCGGCACCGCGGGACCCCAGGAATGGCCCGATCGAACACGCGGCCTCTACGCTGCGGGTGAGCGGTGCACACGGCGCGGGTCCGGATCGTCCGGGGCCGGACGGCCGACCGAGGTCCGCAACGCGTACGAAACGGTGCTGTGGTGTGATGCTCAGGTGCCCGACCGCCTTCCGCCGTACCGGAGACAGGCGGCCTGACCAGCAAGGATGGGGAAGCGGAAGATGGACAAGCAGCAGGAGTTCGTGATCCGGACGCTCGAGGAGCGCGACATCCGGTTCGTACGCCTGTGGTTCACGGACGTGCTGGGCTTCCTCAAGTCCGTGGCCGTGGCCCCGGCCGAGCTGGAGCAGGCCTTCGACGAGGGCATCGGCTTCGACGGCTCCGCGATCGAGGGCTTCGCCCGGGTCTACGAGTCCGACATGATCGCCAAGCCGGACCCGTCGACCTTCCAGATCCTGCCCTGGCGCGCGGAGGCGCCCGGCACGGCCCGGATGTTCTGCGACATCCTCATGCCGGACGGCTCGCCGTCCTTCGCGGACCCCCGCTACGTCCTCAAGCGCGCCCTCGCCCGCGCCTCGGACCAGGGCTTCACCTTCTACACGCACCCGGAGATCGAGTTCTTCCTGCTGAAGGACAAGCCGGTCGACGGCACGGTCCCCACCCCCGCCGACAACTCCGGGTACTTCGACCACACCCCGCAGAACATCGGCATGGACTTCCGCCGCCAGGCGATCACGATGCTGGAGTCGATGGGCATCTCGGTGGAGTTCTCCCACCACGAGGGCGCCCCCGGCCAGCAGGAGATCGACCTGCGCTACGCCGACGCGCTGTCCACGGCCGACAACATCATGACGTTCCGCCTGGTCATGAAGCAGGTCGCGCTGGAGCAGGGCCTGCAGGCCACGTTCATGCCGAAGCCGTTCTCGGAGTACCCGGGCTCGGGCATGCACTCCCACCTCTCCCTCTTCGAGGGCGACCGCAACGCCTTCTACGAGTCGGGTGCGGAGTACCAGCTCTCCAAGGTCGGCCGCTCCTTCATCGCGGGCCTGCTGCGGCACGCGGCGGAGATCTCGGCGGTCACCAACCAGTGGGTGAACTCGTACAAGCGCATCTGGGGCGGCAGCGAGCGCACCGCCGGCGCGGGCGGCGAGGCCCCGTCCTACATCTGCTGGGGCCACAACAACCGCTCGGCGCTGGTCCGCGTCCCCATGTACAAGCCCGGCAAGACCGGCTCGGCCCGCGTCGAGGTCCGCTCCATCGACTCCGGCGCCAACCCGTACCTGACCTACGCGGTCCTGCTGGCCGCCGGCCTCAAGGGCATCGAGGAGGGCTACGAGCTCCCGCCGGGCGCGGAGGACGACGTGTGGGCCCTGTCCAACGCGGAACGCCGCGCCCTGGGCATCGAACCGCTCCCCCAGAACCTGGGCGAGGCCCTGGCCCTGATGGAACACAGCGACCTGGTCGCCGAGACCCTCGGCGAGCACGTCTTCGACTTCTTCCTCCGCAACAAGCGGCAGGAGTGGGAGGAGTACCGGTCGCAGGTGACGGCGTTCGAGCTGCGGAAGTCGCTGCCGGTGCTGTAGGGGCGGGCCGGGGCGTTCGTCCCCTGCTGTGCGAGAAGGGCCCGGCGGTCACGGACCGCCGGGCCCTCGGCCCGTGGCGGACGTTCCGGCCCCGGCCCTTCGTGCGCGCCCTCACGCCCATCGCGCGGCGGCGAGGACGAGAGACGCGGCGGCCAGGCCCAGGTAGGCGCCGGGGAACACGATGTTGTGGTACACGCGGGCCCGGACGTGTGCGGCGACCGCACCGACGAAGAACAGGACGAGTCCCGTCGCGGCGGCGACGCCGATGGCCGTGGCACCGGCGAGCCCGAGCAGGAGACCGGCGGCCCCCGCGAGCTTGAGCGCGGCGAGCCGCGGAAGCCAGGTCCGCGAAAGACCCACTTCGGTCGAGTTGGCGACGACGAAGTCGGCCCGCGAGAGGTCCGCGACGGCGATTCCGGCGTTGGCCAGGACGGTGACGACGGTGATGACGACGTAGGCGGTGAACATGGGTGCCTCGCCTTTCGGCCGAGTGCGTCATGAGGTCGGCGAGCCCTGCGGGCTCCCTGCGTCAAGCCTTCCCGAGTCCCGGGATGACGTCCAATAGCTGCGTCTATAACCTGGCGGCATGGATGTGGACAGTCGGCTGCTGCGCTGTTTCGTCGCCGTGGCGGAGGAGGGGACCCTCACCCGTGCCGCGGAGCGGCTGTTCGTGTCCCAGCCGGCGCTCACCAAGCAGATCAAGCAACTGGAGGCCCGGCTGGGAGTACGGCTGTTCACGCGGTCCCGCACCGGCATGGCCCTCACCGAACCGGGCAGGGTCCTGGCGGAGCGGGTGCCCGCCCTGCTGGCCCGGTGGGACCAGGTGCTGCGGGAGACCAGGAGCGCGGCCGGCCGCGCGGCCCACGTGCTGCGGGTCGGCTTCATGGCCAGTGCCGCCAACGAGGCGACTCCGCGCATCATCGCGGAGTTCACCCGGCGCCGGCCCGGCTGGCGGGTGGACATGCGGCAGGCCTCCTGGTCGCACCCGACCGCCGGACTCGCCGACGGGGACGTCGACGTCGCCCTGCTGCGGCTGCCCTTCCCCGGCCAGGACGCCCTGCGGACGGCGGTGCTGTTCACCGAGCCCCGCTGGGTCGCCCTCCCCTCCGGACACCCTCTCGCCGCACGCGAGGTGATCCCCTTCCGGGACCTGTGGGACGAGCCGTTCGTGGCCGCCCCGCCCGAATCAGGCCGGTGGCGCGAGTACTGGCTGGCCACCGGCGAACGCGAGGGCCACCCGGTCCGCGTCGGCGCCGTCACCGACCAGCCGGACGACTGGCTCAGCGCGATCGCCAACGGCTACGGCATCGCCCTGGCCCCCGCGTCCGCCGCCCGCTTCTACGCCCGTCCGGGCATCACCTACCGCCCCGTCAGCGGCGTCAGCCCCAGCCAGGTCGGTGTGGCGTGGGCCCGCGCCGACGACACCCACCCCGTGGTTCAGGAGTTCGTCCGCTGCTGCCTGGACAGCGGACCGCGGCCGGACGAGACCACCACGTGATCCGCAGGGCCGGTGCCGGCTGCCGGCCTGTCCGCGGCCCTCGCCGCCGGGTGCGCCTTGGCGAGGGTGCAGACGCCGTCCCGGCACCGGCGTTCCAGACGGCCGCGGGAGACGGTCTGCGCCAGGCCGACCAGCCAGCAGGTGGGGCAGCCGCGGAAGGCGATCAGGGCCAGCGGGGCCGCCAGCAGGGTGGCCGGGCCGACGACGGGCACCAGGCCGATCGAGCCGATGACCAGCCCGAAGCCGAGGGCGCCGCGCGCCAGGTGGCGCGGGACGGACTTACTGGCGAAGTCCGTCCCGGGCTCCGTGGGCCGGGCGGTGGGCGGACCTTCCGTGATCCGAGCGGGCTTCACGGTCATGATTCCTCTCCGACTGGTCGGTCGATGACGTGATCGGGCGCCGCCAGCGAGTGACGCAGCGCCGCACGCGCCCTGTGCAGCCGGGACTTCATCGCCGCGTTGCTCAGACCGAGCGCATGGGCGACGGTCCTGCCGGGCAGTCCCTGGACGTCCCGCATGATCAGGACCTGCCGCTGGTCGCGGGGCAGGGCACCGACGGCGGCCGCGATCCGCTCCGCCTCCAGCCTGCGCAGCACCGCGTCCTCGGCGGACGGTTCCGCGGACGTCTCCGGTCCGTCCGACGCCTCGTCGCTCCGCGCGACGAGCAGCCGTAGGTGCCGGAGGCATTCGTTGCGCACGATCCGGAACATCCACGAGGCGAGCGCACCGGTGGCCCGCAAGGTGCCGATCTTCCGGTAGAGGATGATCAGCGCCTCCTGCGCGGCGTCCTCCGCGTCCTGCGGCGAGGCGCACAGCGACAGGGCGAACTTGCGCACATGGGGCTGCGATTCCATGACGACGGTGGTGAGCGACGTGACGTCGCCGTCCTGAGCGGCCTTGATCAGCCGCTCGTCCGGCCAGGGGAAGCGTGGGTTCATCTGTTCCTCGTCCAGGGGAGGCGTCCTGTGCGCGGGCGCCGGTCAGCTTCGGCCCTTGTAGCGCCGCATCAGGTGCCAGCCGCACGCGCCCACGAGCAGGGCTCCGATCAGTACGAGGCCGGTGACCATCATGGGTGATTCCTCCCGGTTCCACCGGCCCGTTCGGCCGGTACACGGACAAGAGGCGGGGAGACCCGGAAAGGATTCACCTCCCAGCGCCGTCGTACGGGCTCACGGCGGCCGGCCGCGAGCCCGGGGGTCCGCCGCGCGGAGCCGGCCGATCGTGAGGCCGCGCCGGAAAATCCCTTGGACCTGCACACCGTTCATCTCGCGGTCACGTGGACGGGACGGGGCGGTGGCGGGCAGGGGCGGCTACGCGCGTCGCGGCCCCGGAGAGAGCGCCCCCACCGGGAAAAAAGCGTGAAGACGCGGGCTCTTTCCCCGACCGCATGCCCACACCGGTGAAGGCGGAGATGCCCGGGGAGGCCCCTCAACAGCGCACGTGTGGTGGGCCGTTCACCAGCGTGCTTTGATCAGTGCGCGCCACGCCGGTGATCGGTTCCGGACTCCCCACTCCGGCATTCGGCGTGCGCGCTTCACCGCTCCGATCTCGTTCCCACGAAAGGGAAGACCTGCCATGAGCCTCGTCCCCCAGGTCGAAACGGCTGAACTCTCCGACGCGGACCTGGACCAGGTGTCCGGCGGCCACGTCGGCATCGACGCCGGCGCGGGCCTCTACGCGGAGGCCGGCCCGGTCGCGGCCTGCGCCGGCCTCGGCGCCTCACTGACGCTCGGCGGCGCCACACCGTACGACCAGGCGCGCACCACCTGCGTCTGATCCGCAGAGCGACGGGAGCGAACGTCCCGGCGACACGCCGCCCGCGCGGTGCGCTGCCGGGACGTTCGCTCCGATCGAGACCGCTCAGTCCGCGCCGGTACCGGCCACGAACCTCGCCCACGCCGCCAGCGTGACGGCGAGGCGGGGGCCGTCGGGGCGCTTGGAGTCGCGGACGTGGACGGCGACGGGGGTCATGGCGACCTCGACGCAGTCGCTGGGGTTGCTGCTGTCGCTGTAGCTGCTCTTGAACCAGGTCAGGTCGGCGAGGTCTCCGGCTGTGTCCCTGCGGCTCATGTCTCCCCCAGCAGTTGTTCGATGAAGGCCACTGATTCCCGGGCGGTCAGCGCCTCAGCGCGGATGATGCCATAGCGCAGTTCGAGGATGCGCAGGTGCCGGGGCTCCGTGACAGGCCGGTTGCCGAACTCGTCGTCGGCCCGGCCGACCGCAGTGCCGTCGTCGAACTTGAGCATCTGGATCCGTCCTCCCGTTCCCGGATGATCACCGCGAGACGTCGGCATCACCTGGATCTCGACGTGCCGCAACCGCGCTACCTCCAACAGGTGTTCGAGCTGTCTGCGCAACACCATCCTGCCCCCGACGGGACGCCTCAGGGTCACCTCTTCCTGTACGAAGCTGAGTTCCGGAGCGGGAGCCCGGTCGAAGATCGACTTGCGGACCATCCGCGCGGCGACCGCCCTCTCCAACTCGTCTTCCGACAGCGTCGGTCGGCGCGTGCCCAGCAGGGCACGGGCGTACTCCTCGGTCTGCACGAGGCCGTGCAGGTTGTGGATGCCGTACGACAACAATTCGACGGCCCGTGACTCCATCTTCGCCAGGTCCCGCACATGCTTCGGATACCGGACCTTCTTCACGTCCTCCCAGGTCGCGGCGATGAGCCCACCCGCCCCCAGCACCTCATCGGCCCGCTCCAGGTACTCCCGCCGCGGAATCCGCTTCCCGCCCTCGGTCTTGCAGACCAGGTCCTCCCCGTACCCGACCGCCGCACCGAAGTCCCCCGCGCGCATCCCCACCGCCTCGCGCCGCAGCTTCAGCTGCCGCCCCACGGTGGCGAGGACCGCCACGCCCCACTCGTCGTCCGGGTCGACCTCCCAACCCGGCTCGTCCGCCTCGCCCTTGGGCCGCACCGCCTCGCCGTTCACCGTCATTCCGCACCCCTCCGCCGCCGTACGCGTCGTGCCTCACGGTAGGTGTGCGGGTGAAGCCGGGCGGGGGGAACGGTCCTCGGGCAACGCCTACGGGTGATGGGCCTGCAGTGCGCCCAGTACCGGCTCCGCGTGGGTCCACAACAGGGCGCCACCGATGCCTGGGACGAGGTGACGGCGGGCGTCGGGGAGGCGGGTGGCGAGCAGGGCGCCCTTGTCGGGCGAGTGGCTCTCGTCCTGTTCCCCGTACCAGATGTCCACCGGGACGGTGATCCGGCGGAGATCGAACGGCCAGCGGCCCATCGCGAGGACCGTGTCGCGGGCGTATCCGGCCGCCGCGCCCTGGGCGAAGCCCTCCGTCAGGGCCCGGCGGTACGCGGCCTCGAAGTCCGGGTCCCGGTACACGGCGAGGTCGCAGTCGGGGCTGCCTCCCATGACCAGGTCCCACATCGCGTCGGCGTCGAAGCCCGCGAAGAACTCCTCGGCGGCGGCCGGGTCCCGCACCGCCCGCTCGGTCAGGGCGCGCAGCTCCGCGGGCAGGGCGGAGGCGAGCTCGGGGGCGGCGACCTCGTCGGCCGCCGAGACGAGCGCCAGCGCGGAGGCGAGGCCCGCCTCGGCGCAGGCGAGAGCGAACGGCGCGCCCTGGGAGTTGCCGACCACGGCCGGCCGGCCCAGGCCCCGCAGGGCGCACAGTCGGCGCACGTCGGCGGCGAAGTCGGCGAAGGTACGGCCCGGAGCGGGCGTGGAGGCGCCGAGTCCGGGGCGGTCGACGGAGACCAGGCGGACGCCGAGCGTGTCGACGACGCCCGCGCCGAAGCCGAGCCGGCGGCTCGTGGCCGCACCGGGACACAGCAGGACGGGCACACCGTCCGCGGGGCCCCACTCGGCCCAGCCGAGCAGGCGGCCGTCCGGCAGGCGGGTCTCACCGAGGCGGGCGGGTTCGGTGGTGCGGGCAGCCATGGTCAGCATCATGCAGCGGGGCGGAGCGCCTCCGCACGGCATTTCCGGCCGCCCGAGCCCCGCTGCGGGCCCAAGCGCCCTAGGCGAGGGGATGGACGGCCGGGCGGCACTCCGGAAGGCGGCGCCTTCGTGGTACATGAGCTGTACCGTCGAAACATGGCTCTGAAGCGCACCAACGTCTACGCCGAAGACAGCGACCTCGCGCTCATCAAGGAGGCCGCCGCACGCCTCGGTGTCGCGGAGGCGGAGATAATCCGCGAGGGCATCCACCGCATCGCCCTGGCGCACCGCGTCTGGGACGAGCCGTTCGTGTCCGACGAGGAGACCTTCGACCTCGGCGGCCCCGTGGACAAGGACGAGATCCGGGCCGCGGTCACGGAAGGGCACGAGGAGCGCGAGCGCCGGAACCGGGGCCGCGCCGCGTGATCGCCGTGGCCGACACCTCCGGCCTCCTCACCCTCTTCAACCGCTCCGACCCGGACCACCACGCGGCCAGGAAGGCCGCCGACGCGTGCGGTTTCCTCGTCGCCACCCCGCTCGCGCTCACCGAGGTGCATCAGGTGGCGACCGGCCGGGCCGGACGCCCGGCCGCCGACGGGATCCTGCGCTCCCTCACCGCACGCGTGCGGCAGATGCGGCTCGTCCTCGCCCCGCCCACGCCCGAGATCCTGGACGCGGCGCTGACGGTACGAGCACGGTACGCGTCGCTCGATCTGGACCTGGTGGACGCGGTCAGCGTGGCCCTCGCCGCCGAGTACGACACGGATGCCGTCCTCACGAGGGACCTGCGGGACTTCCGGGCCGTACGGCCGTCGGGCGGACGGTACAGCTGCTTCCGGATCCTTCCCGACGACCTGTGACCGGCCGCGCGGCCCGGCGTCACCGCCGTACCGTCTCCGCCGTCTCCGGCACGTGTCCCGCGACCACACGCTCACGGCCGGTGTCCGGGGTGGCGGCCCGGCGGCGGTCCACCGCGTACGCCGTGGCCGCGACCGCCAGGCCGAGGACCGCCAGGGCCGCGCCCGCCAGGGCGGGGGACGTGGTGCCGAAGCCCGCCGCGAGGGTGAGGCCGCCGATCCAGGCGCCGCCTGCGTTGGCGAGGTTGAAGGCGGCCTGGTTGGCCGAGGAGGCCAGGGACGGGGCCGCCGAGGCCTTCTCCATGACCATCAGCTGGAGGGGTGAACCGGTGATGAAGGCGGCCATGCCGAGCAGCGCCACCGCGACGGCCGCCGTGGCCTCCGTGCGCATCAGGAGGGGGAAGAGCGCGAGGACGAGGACCAGGGAGGCGAGGCCGCCGAAGAGCGTGCCGCGCAGGGAGTGGTCCGCCAGCCGGCCGCCCAGCAGGTTGCCCGCGGTGGCGCCGACGCCGAACAGCGCGAGCAGCAGCGTCACGCTGGCCTCGGCGAAGCCGGCGGCGTCCGTGAGCATCGGTGTGATGTAGCTGTAGGCGGCGAAGAGCGCGCCGAAGCCGGCGACCGTGGTGCCGAGGGCCAGCCAGACGGGCAGGGAGCGCAGGGCGGCCAGTTCGCCGCGCAGGCCCGTCGTGGGGGCCGGGGCGTGGTCGCGCGGGATCAGTGCCGCGAGGGCCGCCGTCGCCGCGACGCCGATCGCGCTCACGCCGAGGAACGTGGCCCGCCAGCCCAGGTGCTGGCCCACGGCGGTGGCGGCGGGGACGCCGACGATGTTGGCGACGGTCAGGCCCAGGAACATCAGGGAGACGGAGCGGGCCTTGCGTTCGGGTGCCACCATGCCGGTGGCGACCACCGCGCCGACGCCGAAGAAGGCGCCGTGCGGCAGACCGCTGACGAAGCGGGCGGCGAGCAGGGAGACCTCGCCGGGGGCGACGGCCGAGAGCGCGTTGCCCGCGATGAAGAGGACCATCAGGGCGATCAGGACCGTGCGGCGGGACATCCGCGCGGTCGCCGCCGCGAGCAGCGGGGCGCCGACGACGACGCCGAGCGCGTACGCCGAGACCAGGTGTCCGGCGGTGGGGATCGAGATGTGCAGGTCGTCGGCGACATCGGGCAGCAGGCCCATCATCACGAACTCGGTCGTGCCGATGCCGAAGGCGCCCACGGCGAGGGCGAGCAGGGCCAGGGGCATGAAGGGTCTCGCCTTTCGAGAGCGGGGTGTGCGTACGGGAGGGGACGTCGTTATGTTCCCGTACGGAACAAAGCCTCTCAGGGCGAGTATTCCGGCGGCGAATCTCAGGAAGCCGTTGTGTCGACCTTCACACGCGCGGCGATCGGCAGGTGGTCGCTGCCGGTCGCCGGAAGCGTCCAGCTGGTCTCCGGTTCGACGCCGGTGACCAGGATCTGGTCGATGCGGGCCATCGGGAAGGACGCCGGCCAGCTGAAGCCGAAGCCGTTGCCCGCGGCGCCCTGCGGGGAGCGCAGCTGCGAGGTGATCGCGGTGAGCGCGCGGTCGTTCACGGTGCCGTTGAGGTCACCGAGCAGGATCTTGCGGGGCAGCTTCTCGTCGGAGATGGCCTCACCGAGGACGGCGGCGCTCGTGTCCCGCTGCCGGGCGGTGAAACCGGCCTCCATCTTCACCCGGACGGAGGGCAGGTGGGCGACGTACACGGCGACCGGGCCGGAGGGGGTGGCCACGGTGGCGCGCATCGCGCGCTGCCAGCCCAGCTGGATGTCGACGGCCTTCACGTCGCTCATCGGGTACTTGCTCCACAGTCCGACGGTGCCGACGACCGCGTGGTGCGGGTACGTCGGCTCCAGCGCCTTCTCGTACGTCGGTACGGCGGACGCCTTCAGCTCCTCCAGGGCCAGCACGTCCGCGTCGGCGGCGGCCACGGCACGGGCGGTGCCGGCCGGGTCGGCGTTGTCGGCGTTGACGTTGTGCGTGGCCACCGTGAGGTCGCCGCCGGTGCCGGTCTTGTCGAAGAGCAGGCCGCCGAAGAGGTTCAGCCACACGCTCACCGGCAGGACGAGCGCGATCAGCGCCGTCGCCGACCTGCGGACGAGGGCGATCACGAGCAGGACGGGGATCAGCAGACCGAACCACGGCAGGAAGGTCTCGGTGAGGCTGCCGAGGTTGCCGACGGCGTTGGGGATGCGCGAGTGCGCCGCCATGACCGCGGCAAGGATCACGGCCACCGCCGCCGTGATCAGGCCCCGGCGCCAGATCCGCCGGTCGCCTCGCCAGCCGGTGACCAGCCGGTCGAGCAGGCGCCGGAGCCGGGGGCTCCGACGCTCGGGTCCCGAGCCGCCGTTGTCCGTCTCCGTCATGTACGCCTGCTGCGCCATACCGCCGCCTCACTACCTGCCGTGCATACCGTCGCCCCCCCGTGTCACAGCACCCTAGGGGATGATCGGTCCCGTTCCCGCCGTCCCGTGACGGCCGTACGGGCAGAGGACGTACGAGCCGGCGTTCGGGGTTCCGAACACAAGCGGAACCATGGCCTCTGTGACAGAACGATCACATTTCGGGCCCTATGGGCGGGTCCGGTCGGCGGGGCGCAGCCCGGCGAGCAGGGTGTCGACGATCTGCGCGGCGAGGTCCTCGGGCAGGTCGCCCTCCGGACGCAGGACCGCGCGCACCAGCATGGGGCCGACGACGATGTCGTGGAGCAGGTCCAGGTCGACGTCGTCGCGCAGTTCGCCGTTGTCGCGGCCGCGGCGCAGTATCTCGATGCCGAGCCTGCGCCGCGGGAGGACGACGGTGTCGTGGTAGGCCGCCCAGATCCTGGGGCTGGACTTCATCTGGGCGTACACACCGTGCAGGATCGCCGACCGGTTGGTCAGGCCCCGCTGCCGCAGCGACTCGAGGACGACGATCAGGTCGTCGCGCATCGAGGTGCCCGGCAGGACCGGGTCCTCGGGCTCGGCGGCCCGGACGACGTCGACGAAGAGTTCCTCCTTGCCGCTCCAGCGGCGGTAGATGGTGGCCTTGCCGACGCCGGCCACGCGGGCGATGCGCTCGACGGAGAGCTCGGCGAGCGGCACGCCCTGCTCCAGGAGCTCCATCACGCCCTCGATGATGGCGCGCTCGACGGCCTCGCTGCGGGGACGTCCCCGCGCGGGCCAGTGGTGCGGCGAGCGGCTGTCGAGGCTCACGTGCCGGGTCCTTTCACTGGGCTGGGACCGATTGTCCCCGGTGCGGGGGCACTACTCCACCGCGGCCACCGGTTCCCGTTCCCGCTCGGGCGACTCGGGCCGCGGGGGCCGGCCCGGCAGGTACAGGGCCACCACGACCGCGCCGAGCACGGCGACGCCCGCTCCCCACAGGGCGGTGACGTGCATGGCGTGCAGGAAGGCGTCGTTGGCCGGGCCGACCAGGGCCCCGCCCTCGGGGCCGAGCTTCGCGGCGACGCCGAGCGTGGCCTCGATGGACTCGCCGGCCGTGTGGCGCAGGCCGGCCGGGACGCGGTCGAGGTCGTCCTCGATGCCGGTGCGGTAGGCGGTGGACAGCACCGAGCCGAGGACGGCGATGCCGAGGGCGCCGCCGACCTGGCGGAAGGTGTTGCTGAGCGCGGAGGCCGAGCCGGCCTTCTCGCGGGGCAGGGCCTGCATGATGACGACGCTGGTCGGCGTCATGATGTGCGCCATGCCGGTGCCCATGAGGAAGAAGTAGACCTCCAGCAGCCAGACCGGCGTGTCCGCCTCCAGCGTGGCGAACGCGGCCAGCATCACGGCGATGAGCACCATCCCGGCCGTGGTCGTGACCCGGTTGCCGAAACGGTCGACGAGGAGACGGGCCCGGGGGGCGAAGACCAGCTGCGAGGCGGCCAGCGGCAGCATCAGCAGACCGGTCTGAAGCGGGGAGTAGCCGAGCACGCTCTGGGTGTAGAAGACCGAGAAGAAGGTCACGCCCATCAGCGCGAAGAAGACCAGCGCTATGGCGGCGATCGCGGCGGAGAAGACCTTGTTGCGGAAGTACGTGACGTCGATGGACGGGTGGTCGCTGCGCTTCTCGAACACGACGAAGGCCACCAGCACGGCGAGGCCCGCACCGGTCGTCGCCAGCACGGCCGGATCCGTGAAGTCGGCGAGCTGGCCGCCCTTGATGATGCCGTAGACCAGCAGGACGAGGCCGACGACGGACAGGACGACGCCGACCGGGTCGAGGCGGCCGGGGTTCGGGTCGCGGGAGTCGGGGACCAGCCACATCATCAGCGCGAGGGCCAGGACGACGATCGGCACGTTGACGAGGAAGACCGAGCCCCACCAGAAGTGGTCCAGGAGCAGCCCGCCGGTGATCGGGCCGATGGCGATGGCCAGGCCCACGCCGCCGGCCCAGATGCCGATGGCCTTGGGCTGTTCCTCGCGCTCGAAGACGTTCATGAGGACGGCGAGGGTGGCGGGCATGACGAAGGCGGCGCCCAGGCCCATCACCGCGCGGAAGGTGATGAGTTCGCCGGGCGAGCCGGAGAAGGCGGCGAGGGCGGAGCCGATGCCGAACACGGCCAGACCGCCGAGCAGGACCTTCTTGCGGCCGAGCCGGTCGCCGAGCAGGCCGGCGGTGAACAGCAGGCCGGCGAAGACGAGGGTGTAGGCGTTGATCGCCCACTCCAGCTCGCTCTGGGTGGCGCCCAGGCCGGTGGGCTCGGGGGTGGAGATGGTCTTGATGGCGACGTTCAGGATCGAGTTGTCGAGCACCACGATCAACAGGCTCAGCATGAGCACACCGAGGATGGCCCAGCGGCGCCGGTGCACCTCTTCCGGTATGCGCCGGGAGGCGGAGACGGCAGGAGTAGTCATACCGTCGAGCCTAGGAACTTTCCGATACGAGACCGTTCCGTATCGGAATTCTCTTACCGAGCTCTTACACCCCCGGAAAGCGGCCGTACGCCGCGTGGTGCGGGTCCCCTAGCCGACCGTCGGCGCGAGATGCCACCATGGGAGGGATCCGGGGACGCCGTCAGGGCGCCTCGAGATGACATGAAGGAGCCGTTGCCATGACGCAGCTTCCGGCTGCCCAGACGCCTCAGGCCAGCCCCGCCGACGGCGGCAGGGCGCTGTACGGAGGCAAGAGCACCCGTCGCATCACCGTCCGGGACATCACCGCCGCCAAGGAGCGCGGCGAGAAGTGGCCCATGCTCACCGCGTACGACGCGATGACCGCGTCCGTCTTCGACGAGGCCGGCATCCCGGTCATGCTCGTCGGCGACTCGGCGGGCAACTGCCACCTCGGCTACGACACCACCGTGCCCGTCACGCTGGACGAGATGACCATGCTCTCGGCCGCCGTCGTCCGGGGCACCAGCCGCGCCCTGATCGTGGCCGACCTGCCCTTCGGCTCCTACCAGGAGGGCCCGGTGCAGGCGCTGCGCTCGGCGACCCGGCTGGTCAAGGAGGCCGGGGTCGGGGCGGTCAAGCTGGAGGGCGGCGAGCGCTCGCACCGGCAGATCGAGCTGCTGGTCGAGTCCGGCATCCCCGTGATGGCGCACATCGGCCTCACCCCGCAGTCCGTCAACGCCATGGGCTACCGCGTGCAGGGGCGCGGCGAGGAGGCCGCCCAGCAGCTGCTGCGCGACGCCAAGGCCGTGCAGGACGCGGGCGCCTTCGCGGTCGTCCTGGAGCTGGTGCCGGCCGAGCTGGCCGCCGAGGTGACGCGCACGCTGCACATCCCGACCGTCGGCATCGGCGCGGGCCCGGAGACGGACGCGCAGGTGCTGGTGTGGACCGACATGCTCGGGCTGACCTCGGGACGGGTGCCGAAGTTCGTGAAGAAGTACGCCGACCTGCGCCAGGTCATGGGCGACGCGGCGAAGGCGTTCGCCGACGACGTCGTCGGCGGAACGTTCCCGCTGGAGGAGCACTCCGTCCACTAGACCGACACCGCACCCTCCGGCCCCGCCGATCTCCCCCGTCGGCGGGGCCGGTTCTTGCGCCTCGTCCGGCACCGCTCCCCCAAACCGGCGGCATGGCGGTGCTGTCGACGGGATGTCGGCGGGGCCGGGCGGCTGTCGGCGGGATGTCGGCGGTTTGTCAGTGGGGGCTGACACCGTCGTCGGCATGAAGCGAATCGACGACAACCCCCCGGCCGCGAACAGCGCGGTCACCGTGCGGGGGCTGGTCAAGCACTACGGCGAGACCAAGGCGCTGGACGGCGTCGACCTGGACGTGCGCGAGGGCACCGTGATGGGCGTGCTCGGACCGAACGGCGCCGGCAAGACCACCCTCGTCCGCATCCTGTCCACCCTCATCACCCCCGACGCCGGCCGCGCGCACGTCGCCGGCTACGACGTCGTACGGCAGCCGCGGCAGCTGCGGCGGGTGATAGGACTCACCGGGCAGTACGCGTCCGTGGACGAGAAGCTCCCCGGCTGGGAGAACCTCTACATGATCGGGCGGCTGCTCGACCTGTCCCGCAGGGACGCCCGCGCCCGTGCCGACGAACTGCTGGAGCGGTTCTCCCTCACGGAGGCCGCCAAGCGGCCCGCGTCGACCTACTCCGGCGGCATGCGCCGCCGCCTCGACCTGGCCGCCTCCATGATCGGCCATCCGGCCGTCCTCTACCTGGACGAGCCCACCACCGGCCTGGACCCGCGCACCCGCAACGAGGTGTGGGACGAGGTCAAGCGCATGGTCGGCGACGGCGTCACCGTGCTGCTGACCACCCAGTACATGGAGGAGGCCGAGCAGCTCGCCTCCGAACTGACCGTCGTCGACCGCGGCAAGGTCATCGCGAAGGGCGGCATCGAGGAGCTGAAGGCGAAGGTCGGCGGGCGCACCCTGCGCATCCGGCCGGTCGACCCGGCCGAACTGCGCCCGCTCGCCTCGTTCCTGGACGACATGGGCATCACCGGGCTCGCCCACTCCACCGTGGACACCCAGCGCGGGGCCGTCCTGGTGCCGATCCTCAGCGACGAGCAGCTGACCGCCGTGGTCGGCGCGGTCACCGCGCGCGGCGTCACCATCGCCTCCATCACCACCGAACTGCCCAGCCTGGACGAGGTCTTCCTGTCCCTCACCGGCCACCGCGCCGGTGCCCCGCAGGACACCGCGACCGCCACCGACGCCCGCGAGGAGGTCGCCGTATGAGCGCCGCCACCGCCACTCCCACCACCGCTCCCGACGCCCGGATCCCGCTGCGCGGGCACGTCCGGCACACCGGCGCGCTGATCCGCCGCAACCTGCTGTGGATCCGGCAGGACCCGGAGTCGATGTTCGACGCCATCCTGTTCCCGGTCGTCTTCACGCTGCTGTTCGTCTACGTCTTCGGCGGCTCCATCGGCCAGTCGCTGGGCGGCGGGCAGCAGGCGTACGTGCAGTACGTCGTGCCCGGCCTGATGGCCATGATGGGCATGAACATGGCCCAGGGGGTCGGGACCGGCTTCAACCAGGACTTCAACTCCGGTGTCATGGACCGTTTCCGGTCCCTGCCGATCGGGCGCGGCTCCGTGCTGTTCGCCAAGATCGCCGTGGAAGTGATGCGGATGCTGTTCGCCACCGTCGTCCTGCTGGTCGTCGGTGTGCTCGTCGGCTTCGACATCACCAACTGGCCCGGGCTGCTGGCCTCCGTGGGGCTCTCGGTGCTGTTCGGCTCCGCCCTGATGTGGATCTTCCTCACCCTGGGCGTGCTGATGAAGAACGCCCAGTCCGTACAGGCGATGGGCTTCCTGGTGCTGATGCCGCTGCAGTTCGGGTCCTCGATCTTCGCGCCGCCCGGTTCCATGCCGGGCTGGCTGCGGACGTTCACCGACTACAACCCGCTGTCCAGCCTCGCCGACGCCGCCCGCGGCCTGATGGTGGGCGGCCCCGTCGCCCACGACCTGTGGATGACGGTGGGCTGGTCGGCGGCGATCACGGCGGTGATGGCGCCGGTCGCGATCCACAAGTTCCGCACCAAGACCTGATCCGGATCAGACCAGGGCGCCGGCCTCCTCCATGGTGAGGCCGGCACCCTCGGCGTACGCGGCCTCGTACGCCGGGTCGCCGAGGGCGGCACGGGTCCAGTCGACGGCGCGGAGGCGCACCTCGCGTTCCATGCTCTCCTCGACGTAACCGGGCGGACGCAGCGCGGCGGCGGCGCCGAGGCAGCGGGCGGCGTCCCCGGCTCGCCTCCCGCCGTCGATCCGGGCCAGCGGCAGGGCCGCGACCACCAGGTGCACCGAGCGCATCTGCGGCGCGATCGCCACCGACAGCGGGTCGTTGCCGCGCGCCAGGGCCTGGCGGGCCTTGTCGAGAGCGGTGTCGTAGTGGCCGTCCAGGGCGTCGATCCAGGACTCCGCCGAGAGGATGAAGGCGTCGAAGACGGCGAAGTGGGCGATGGAGAAGCGCTCCCGCAGCAGCCGCAACTGCTCCCGGGCCTCGCCGGTGCGGCCGGTGCGGGCGAGCCAGCCGGCGAGGAACAGCCGGGCGGCGGGCATGGTCCTGTTGTGCCCGCCGTCGTCGGTGCGTTCGACGACCTCGCGCAGGATGCGCTCGCCCCGCTCCGGGTCGCGGCCGCCCTCCAGCAGCGCGCTGCCGAGCCGGGCGTCGAGCACATCGACCTGCGCGTGCGCCCCCAGCCGCTCGGCGTACTCGGCGGCGGCCTCGTAGTCGGCGGCGGCGAGCAGGTGCTCGCCCCGGTGTTCGCGGGCCTCGGCGCGGGCGGAGAGGGCCTCGGCGAGTCCCCACTCGTCGCCGAGCCGCCGGAAGAGCTCCAGCGACTCGTCGGCGTCGCGGGTGGCGTCGCCGCGGAGGTCGCTGCGGTGGCTCGCCAGGTTGGCCCGCCACTGCAGGGCGCAGGCCAGTTCCCACTCGTAGCCCGGCGTCTCGCGGCAGGTGCGCACGGAGGCGTCGATGCTCTCGTGCAGGCGCTCGGTGTCGCCGGTGAGCATCACGGCGAAGAACCAGAACAGGCCCGGACTGCGGCAGGTCTGCGGCATTCCCGGCCGGTAGGTCGACGCGATCGACCGCAGCTTCGCCTGCGCCGCCGGGTTCTGCCAGGCGTCCAGCTCGGTGTCCATGCAGGCCAGGTGGGCCAGGTGCACGCCGCGCCGGGCCTCGAGGAGGACCTCGCCGGTCATCGGGGGCGGGGCGCTGGTGCACCGCTCCTCGACCGGGGCCGCCGGTCGGGGCGGATCGGTGAACGGGTCCGGGCCGAGCGCCATGACCTCGCTGAGCCAGTTCCTGGCCTCCAGCCGCAGGTCGCGGACGTGCCAGTACCAGGCCAGCGACAGCGTCAGGCAGAGCGCCTCCTGCTCGTCGCGCTCGGCGACGGCGTGCCGCAGGGCGGTGCGGACGTTCTCGTACTCGCGCTCCAGCCGCTCGATGGCGCGCAGTTGCCCGGGGCCGCGCAGCAACGGATCAGTGGTGCGGACGAGTTCGCGGTAGTACGTCAGGTGCGCGCGCTCGGCGGCGGCCCGGTCACCGGCCTCGTCGAGGCGTTCCCCCGCGTACTCGGCGACGGTCTCCAGGAGCCGGTAGCGCATGCCGTCGCTCCCGGACGGGGCGGCCACGACCAGGGACTTGTCGACGAGCGAGCCGAGCGCCTCCAGGGCGGCGGGCCCGCACACGGCCTCCGCGGCGGCCAGGTCGCAGCCGCCCGCGAAGACGGACAGGCGCCGCAGCACGTCCCGTTCCTCCTCGTCGAGCAGGTCCCAGGACCAGTCGACGACCGCGCGCAGCGTCTGCTGCCGGGGCAGGACGGTGCGGCTGCCGGAGGTGAGCAGGCGGAAGCGGTCGTCGAGGCGGTCGGCGATCTGGCGCGGGGTGAGCATGCGCAGCCGGGCGGCGGCCAGTTCGATGGCGAGCGGCAGGCCGTCGAGGCGGCGGCAGATCTCGGCGCAGGCCGCCGCGGTCTCCTCGTCGGCGTCGGGGCGGAAACCCGGGCGGGCGGCTGCTCCCCGGTCGGCGAGCAGCCGCAGCGCGGCCGGCTCGGGCAGCGGCTCGACCGGGCGCAGCAGCTCCCCCGGTATGCCGAGGGGCTCGCGGCTGGTGGCGAGGACGGTCAGCCGGGGGCAGCGGGCGAGCAGTTCCTCGGCGAGACGGGCGGCGGCGTCGATGACGTGCTCGCAGTTGTCGAGGACGATCAGCATGCGACGCCGGCCGCAGTGCTCGACGAGGCGCTCGACGGCGGTGGCCTGCCGGTCGGCCACGGCGACGGCCCGCATCTCCTCGGCGCCGGCGCCGTACAGCACGGTCTCGCGGGCGCCGAGGGCGGTCAGCACGGCCTCCGGTACGGCGTCGGGGTCGTCGACGGGGGCGAGTTCGGCCAGCCAGGCACCGTCCTGCGCGGAGTCCCCGGCGCCTTCGGCGGCCTCCTGCGACAACCGGGTCTTCCCGGCGCCGCCGGGCCCGAGCAGGGTGACGAGCCGCGCGGTCGCCAGGTCGGCGCGCAGGGCCCGGATCTCGGCGTCCCGGCCGACGAACGAGGTGAGCCGGGCCCGGAGGTTGCCCCGGGGGCGGGCCGCGGCGGGGGCCTCACGGGTCCCGGTGACCGCGGGGCCGGCGGACGCCGGTGAGCCGGGGTGCGTCGCAGAGGCGGCGGGCGCCGAGGAGGTGCCGGGCGTCGCCGGTCCGGGGGGCGCCATGGGGTCGGCGGGCGCCGCCGAGCGGGCGGCCGTCCCGGGGACGACGGGCGTCGCGGCGCCGGGGCGCCCCGCGGGATCGGCGGGCGCCGCGCACTCCCCGGAGCCGGCGGCTGCCGGGCGCCCGCCGTAGCCGGGGCGGGCCTCAGGACCGGGGTGCGTCGCTGGGTCGGGACGCCCCGCAGGACCGGCTTGCCCCACAGCCCCGGGGTGCGGCGCCGGGCCGGGGACACCCGCGGACCCGGCGGGCCCGGGCGGCATTGCGTGCCCGGCGGCGTCGGGCCGGCCCGCAGACCCCGGGTGCCCCGGCCCGGGGCGCCCCGCAGACCCGGGCGGCGTCGGCCGGAGCGGGCGCGGCGGAGGGCCGGAGGCCGGCGTGGGATCGAGCAACTCCCCGTGCAGTGCCCGCAGCTCGGGCCCCGGGTCGGTGCCGAGGCGGTCCGCGAGCAGGCGGCGCAGCTCCTCGTACGCGGCCAGCGCCTCGGCGGTGCGGCCGGTGTCGCGCAGGGCGCGCAGCCGCAGGACCTGGAGGGGCTCGTCCAGGGGGTGGCCGTCGCACAGCGCGGTCAGCTCGGGCAGGGCGTGTTCCGCCTGCCCGAGGTCCAGGGCGGCGGTGTGGCGGGCACGCAGGACGTCCAGGTGCCGGGTCTCCCAGCGGGCCGCCTCGGCGGTGCGGTCGGGCAGGTCGGCGAGGGCGGGGCCGCGCCACAGGGCGAGGGCGTCGTCGAGGAGCTCGGCCGCTTTGTCCGGGTCGCCGCCGGCGAGGGCGCGGGAGCCCTCGCCGGCCAGCCGGTCGAAGCGGTACAGGTCGACGTCGTCGGGGGCGGCGGTGAGCCGGTAGCCGCCGTCGGCGGAGGCGACCGCGTCCGCGCCGAGCGCCCGGCGCAGCCGGCCGACCAGGGCCTGGAGGGCGCCCGGCGCGTCGGCGGGCGGGTCGTCGCCCCACACCTCCTCCACCAGCAGCCCCACGGGCACGGCGCGGCCGGGCCGGAGGGCGAGCACGGTCAGCAGGGCGCGCAGCCGCGCCCCGCCGACGGGGACGGCCGTGCCGTCGGAGCGGAGTGCCTGGGTGGTGCCGAGGATGCGGTAGCGCACGGACCCATTGTCCCTGCTGCCGTCGGAGCCGGTCACGGGGTTTGTTCCGCGCGGCGCGGCAGCGCCCGGCCGGGCCTCGCCGAACACGTGCCGCACCGGGTACGGTCGGGCAGTCCCGCGCCCCCACGGTCCGCCGTGCGCGCGCAAGTCAGCCAGTCAGGGAGTCCCATGACCGCCGCCACCACCCGTCCCGGCGACCGGAGGATCAGTCCCGTCTTCCTCGGGATCCTGGCCGTCATGGCGGTCACGGGGTGGGCCACCTGGAGCGGGTTCGCCGAGCAGCCGGGCCTGGCCGTGTTCCTGTTCGTGACGGCCGCGTGGATCGTCTCGCTGTGCCTGCACGAGTACGCGCACGCGCGCACCGCCCTGCACGGCGGCGACATCTCGGTCGGCGCGAAGGGCTACCTCACGCTGAATCCGGTCAAGTACACGCACGCGCTGCTGAGCATCGTGCTGCCCGTGCTGTTCGTGATCATGGGCGGGATCGGTCTGCCGGGCGGCGCGGTGTTCATCGAGCGCGACCGCGTCCGCGGGCGCTGGCGGCACAGTCTGATCTCGGCCGCGGGCCCGCTGACGAACGTCCTGTTCGCCGCCGTGTGCACGGCCCCGTTCTGGCTGGACGCGCTGGACGGTGTGCCGCGCGACTTCCGGCTCGCGCTCGCCTTCCTCGCGCTGCTCCAGGTCACGGCCGCGATCCTGAACTTCCTGCCGGTGCCGGGGCTGGACGGCTACGGGGTGATCGAGCCGTGGCTGTCGTACGGCGTGCGGCGGCAGGTGGAGCCGTTCGCGCCGTTCGGGCTGCTGTTCGTGTTCGCGCTGCTGTGGCTGCCGGCGGTCAACGGCGTGTTCTTCGACGCGGTCGACGCGATCCTGCGCGGGCTGGGGATCAGCGACGTCGACTCGTACTGCGGTTTCGAGCTGTACCGGTTCTGGCAGACCGACGAGTACTGCTCGGTCAGTTAGCGACCGACTCGCGGCGCGGGGTCCGGCCGCGCTTGACGTAGTACCAGCACATGTTGGACGACACGCCCGTCAGCAGCACCCAGACGACGCCGATCACGACGCTGCCCTGCACGAAGGAGACGACGGCGGCGACCACGGCGAGCACGCAGACGATCAGGGCGTAGACGGCGAGGCGGGGCATGGGCGGGGCTCCTGTCGGGGGACACGTGCGGGTACTGCGGGTACGGCCGGCAGCGGCGTACCCGCACCCACCAGTGTCCCCCATCGCCTCATACGTCCGTGACGCGGAGCCCGGCGTGTGCCTTGTAGCGGCGGTTGACGGAGATCAGGTTGGCGACCAGCGACTCGACCTGGTGGGCGTTGCGCAGCCGCCCGGCGAAGACGCCGCGCATGCCGGCGATGCGCCCGGCGAGGGCCTGCACCGTCTCCACGTCGGCCCGGTCCTCGCCGAGCACCATGACGTCGGTGTCGATCTCGTCGATCTCCGGGTCCTGGAGGAGGACCGCGGAGAGGTGGTGGAAGGCGGCGGTGACCCGGCTGTCCGGCAGCAGGGCGGCGGCCTGCTCGGCGGCGCTGCCCTCCTCGGGCCTGAGGGCGTAGGCGCCCTTCTTGTCGAAGCCGAGCGGGTTGACGCAGTCGACGACGAGCTTGCCGGCCAGTTCCCCGCGCAGGGACTCCAGGGTCTTGGCGTGTCCCTCCCACGGGACGGCGACGATCACGATGTCGCTGCGGCGGGCGGTCTCGGCGTTGTCGGCGCCCTCGATGCCGTGCCCGAGTTCCCCGGCGGCGGCCCGGGCGCGTTCGGCGGCGCGGGAGCCGACGATCACCTTCTGGCCGGCCTTGGCGAGGCGGTAGGCGAGGCCCTTGCCCTGCGGACCGGTCCCGCCGAGCACGCCGACGACGAGCCCGGAGACGTCGGGCAGGTCCCAGGGGTCCTTGGCGGGGGCCTTCTGTGCGGCACTGTCGGTAGAGGTCATGGGCCCGACCCTACGTCCGCCCCGGTCGCCGCACCGGCCCGGGTGCCGCCGGGCGGGGTGCCGTCCCCGGGTCGGGGGAATCCGGGGCGAACGCCGCGACGGGCGGGCCGGGTTGCGGCAGGATGCGGGCCCATGGACGCCGTACGGGTAGCGCTGCTGCGGGACGTGCTCGCCGGGACCGAGTGGCTGGGGGCCACGCGGCGCTTCGCGGGGGCGCTGCGGGGATCGGTGGTGCCGCACGGGGGCGGGCTGCTGCTGGTGGGCACGGCCGGGTACGAGCCGTGGCATCTGGCGGCCCACCTGGTGGACGAGGCCGCCTGGTCGGGGACGCCGGAGCTGGCGCCGACCCTGGTGCGGCACGACGCGCGTCCGACGGACCCGGCGCATCTGGCGGTGGGGCTGGGGCGGCTGGCGGCGGCCCGGCGCGGGGAGACGCTGCTGGTGGTGGCGCCCGACGAGCCGGGGGCCCCGCTGCTGGAGCGGGTGCACGACGCCCGGCGGGCCGGTGCGACGGTGCTGGCCCTGGGCAGCGGCGAGCGGGAGCTGACGGCCATGGCGCACGAGACGCTGACCGTGCCGGAGGGGGCGGAGCTGGACCTGGACACGGTGCAGCACCTGGTGAGCGCGGCGGCCGGCGAGAACGCGGTGCCGCCCCCGCGGGGCCGCCGCCGCTTCCGCGACCGCCTCTCCCGCCTGACCGACCACCTGACGGCCCCGCCGCCACCGCGCTGGTGAGCACGCCGGCGGGGCCGGGGCCTCCTCCGGCCCGCCGCCTTCGAAGCACGCGGGCCCGCCGGATTTCGCTCGAACGGCAACCCGCCCCGGCGCCCCGGCGTCCGACTCCATGACGGACATCCGCGGAAGACCCAGGGAGGACACGTGCGGAAGAGCGAGAGGACGACGGACGTCGGGGCGGAGGACCGCGAGAGGTGGATGGCGCGTTTCCAGGTGCGTCTGGCCATGCAGCCGGGCGTGGACCGGCCGGTCGTGCTCCAGGCGGTCAAGGAGGTCACGGTGCACTGCGCGGAGACGGGAGAGGAGCCGCGGACCGCCTTCGGCGACCCGGACGCCCACGCCGTGCGGGTCGCCGCGCGGCTGGTGCCGCCGGAGCGGGCGGCACGCGACAGGCGGCCCGACGGCGTGGTGAAGAAGCTCCGCTCCGTGGCCAGGAGGGCGGAGGACATCGCCGGCCTGTGACCGGTGCGCGGGCCGCGCGGGAAGCGCGCGGCAGCCGTCGTGACGGGCGTCCGGCCGGTCAGCCCCGTCGGTCCTCGCCCGGGCGGCCGGTCAGCCCCGTTGGTCCTCGCCCGGGGCGTCGTGCCAGTGGGGATCGTTCTCCCACTCCAGGTTGCGCTCGCGCGCGGTCTGCATCGCGTGCTCGGCCTCCGTCCGGGAGGCGTACGGCCCGAACCGGTCCTTGGCCGGGCACTCCGGGCCCTCCTCGACCTTCTTGTGCTCCAGGCAGTAGTACCACTCGCCGGGTTTTCCGACCGTGCGCTTCTTGAACAGGGCCATGACCAGCTCCTCTCGCCACCGACATCTTCCCCCGATGCCCGCTGGTTAGACTCGCGGCATGTCTGGCCAGTCGCTGCTCGTACCAGGGGAGCTGTCTCCCATCCGTTCCGTACCCGGCAACATCCGCCGGCCCGAGTACGTCGGCAAGCCCGCGCCGACGCCGTACACCGGGCCGGAGGTGCAGACGCCCGAGACGATCGAGGCGATGCGCGTGGCCGGGCGGATCGCGGCGCGGGCGATGGCCGAGGCCGCGAAGCTGATCGCGCCGGGCGTGACGACGGACGAGCTGGACCGGGTCGCGCACGAGTACATGTGCGACCACGGCGCCTACCCCTCGACGCTCGGCTACCGCGGTTTCCCGAAGTCCCTGTGCACCTCCGTCAACGAGGTCATCTGCCACGGCATCCCGGACTCCACGGTGCTGCGCGACGGGGACATCGTCAACCTCGACGTGACGGCGTACATCGGCGGTGTGCACGGCGACAACAACGCGACGTACCTGGTCGGCGACGTGGACGAGGAGAGCCGGCTGCTGGTCGAGCGGACCCGGGAGTCGCTGAACCGCGCGATCAAGGCGGTCAGGCCGGGCCGGCAGATCAACATCATCGGCCGGGTCATCGAGTCGTACGCGAAGCGCTTCGGGTACGGGGTGGTGCGGGACTTCACCGGGCACGGGATCAACTCGTCGTTCCACTCCGGGCTGATCGTCCCGCACTACGACAGCCCGCACGCGACGACCGTCATGCAGCCCGGGATGACCTTCACGATCGAGCCGATGCTGACGCTCGGGACGCACGAGTACGACATGTGGGACGACGGCTGGACGGTCGTGACGCGCGACCGGAAGCGGACCGCCCAGTTCGAGCACACGCTGGTGGTGACGGACACGGGCGCGGACATCCTCACGCTGCCCTGACCGGCCGCACTCCCGCCCGCTCCCCCGGCCCGCCCTCCCCACGGAGGGCGGGCTTTTCACGTTCCTCCGGAGTACGCTTTTACCGACACCCTGTCGGAAACTTTGCCGACGAAGCGTCGGCAAGCCATTGACTTAGGCAAACCTAACCGGGAAAGATCCGGCTCATGGACTCCTTCTCAGCCCTCATCCGCACGGCCTCCCACGAGCAGCACACGGAGGCGGAGTCCTCCACGTTCATGAGCGATCTGCTCGGCGGCCGGCTCGGCGTCGAGGCGTACGCGCGCTACACCGAACAGCTGTGGTTCGTCTACGCGGCCCTGGAGGCCCCCGCCGGACGACTGGCGGCGGACCCGGTGGCCGGGCCCTTCCTGCGCCCGGAGCTGATGCGACTGCCCTCGCTGGAGCGGGACCTGGAGCACCTGCGCGGACCCGGCTGGCGCACGGGCCTGACCGCCCTGCCCGCGACCGAGACGTACGCGGCCCGGGTCCGCGAGTGCGCCGAGCGGTGGCCGGCCGGATACGTGGCGCACCACTACACGCGCTACCTCGGCGACCTGTCGGGCGGCCAGATCATCCGCGACCGGGCGGAGCGGACGTGGGGCTTCGCACGCAAGGGCGACGGGGTCCGCTTCTACGTCTTCGAGGAGATCGCGAACCCGGCCGCGTTCAAGCGCGAGTACCGCGAGCTGCTGGACGGCGTCCGCGCCGACGACCTGGAGAAGCAGCGGGTCGTCGCCGAGTGCAAGCGGGCCTTCGCGCTGAACACGGCGCTGTTCCGGGCCCTGGGCGAGGAGTTCCCGCTGTCGGCGTGACCCGGCACCCGGGCGAACCGGGGCGCGGGACCGGCGGGCGTCAGCGCTCCAGGCTCACCCGGCCGCCGATCTCGACCCACCCGTGCGGCTGGGGCGCCGTCAGGATCTGTGAGCCGGCTCCCTGCCTGATGTTGAGCGCGCGGCCGAGCCGTTCGGTCAGCAGCAGCGCCGCGGCGCCCGTCGCCTCGTCCTCGTCGATGCCGTCGTCGCGGCCGGGGAAGGCGCGGGCCCGGATGCGCCCCGCCGCCTCGTCCTCCCAGGCCCAGGCGTAGATCCACTCGCCCTTCGGCGGCACCGGCAGCGCGTCGACCTCGGCGGAGGCGGGGTACTGGCGCAGGGTGCGCGGCGGCGCCCACTCCGCCCGGGCCTCGATCCAGCTGAACTCGCCGTCCTGGCGGGCGCCCACCACACCGGCCGGGGTGACGAGTTCGGGCACGTCCAGGAGCCAGGCGGTGCCGACGCAGGGGTGGCCGGCGAACGGCAGGCGCAGGGTGGGCGTGTAGATGTCGATCACCCCGCGCTCGGGGTCGTCGACGAACACGGTCTCGCTGAAGCCGAGTTTGGCGGCGAGCGCCTGGCGGTCGTCCCGCTCGGGGATCACGGAGCCGTCCCGGACGACGCCGAGTTCGTTGCCGTATCCACCGTTCGGAGCGCAGAAGACGCGCAGTACGTCGTAGTCGGTCACCGGGGCATTCAAGCACCGCCGGGGCGGGTACCGCCGCGAAGGCCGGGCGGAGCGGACCGTCGCGCCCGAGGACGCGAGGGCACCTCGCGACGCGGCCTTTGACGCCTCTTTGACCTCCCCATGGGCACCTCTTTGAGCCACCGTGACCGGTCCGTGCTCATACACCGTCCATGAGATTCGGATCACCGCATCGACAGGTATCCCTTAGGAAATCCTTAGGTACGTTAGGCGAGCCTCACCTTGCCTATGAGGTCCGTCACGCGTATTTTCGGCCATCCCTTGGAGTCCGCATGCGAGCCGCCAGACTCACCGTCGTCACCGCCGTCGCCACCGCGGCGGCCCTGACCGCCGTCACGGGATGCGCGGAGAAGAGCGGCGCACAGGACGGCGACCACGTCGTCCGCGTCACGGCGAAGGACGACGCGTGCGACGTGTCGACGAAGGAGTTCCCGGCCGGGCACGTCGAACTCGCCATCGAGAACAAGGGTTCCAAGGTCACGGAGGTCTACCTCCTGTTCCCCGACGACCGCGTGGTCACCGAGCGGGAGAACATCGGCCCCGGCACCAAGCAGCGGGTCACCGCCGAGGTGAAGGCCGGTGACTACCGGATCGCCTGCAAGCCGGGCATGAAGGGCAAGGGCATCCGCCAGGACGTCAAGGCCACCGGCGGCACGGCCGCCAAGCGCGACCCGCGTCTGGACGGGGCCGTGGCCGCCTACCGCCAGTACGTGCAGCAGCAGGCCGACGAGACGCTGCCGAAGGCCGAGGCGTTCGCGAAGGCCGTCCGGGCCGGTGACCTGGAGGCCGCGAAGAAGGCGTACGCGCCCTCCCGCATCGGCTGGGAGCGCACCGAGCCGGTCGCGGAGTTCTTCGGCGACATCGACCCGAAGGTCGACGTCCGCGAGGACGGCCTGGAGGCCGGCCAGAACCCGGCGACCGACTGGACCGGCTGGCACCGCCTGGAGAAGGCGCTGTGGCAGGACAAGAAGATCGGCGACCGCGAGAAGCAGCTCGCCGGCACGCTGGTCACCGACCTGAAGGGCTGGCAGAACCGCGTCGGCACCGCCGACATCAGCCCGACCTCCATGGCCAACGGCGCCAAGGAGCTCCTCGACGAGGTCGCCAACGACAAGGTCACCGGCGAGGAGGAGCGTTACTCGCACACCGACCTGGTCGACTTCAAGGCCAACGTCGAGGGCGCGCAGAAGTCCTACGAGCTGCTGAAGCCGGTCGCGAAGGAGAACGACGCGGCGCTGGCGGCGGACCTCGACAAGCGGTTCGCCGCGCTGGACAAGCTGCTCGACCGGTACCGTCCGGGTCCGGCGTCGTACGAGTTCACCTCCTACGACAAGGTCGGCGAGGCCGACCGCAAGGAGCTGTCGGACGCGGTCAACGCGCTGGCGGAGCCGCTGTCCAAGCTGGCCGCCGCCGTGGTCGGCAAGTAGCGCCGGGGGACGAGGATGACGGACACGGACGGCAGGGCGCAGGCGCCGTCGCGCCGGGCGCTGATCGGCTGGGGCGGCGCGGGGCTCGCCCTCGGCGCCGCGGCGGCCGGCGGGGCGATGGCGATGACCCGCGCCGGCGACGACGTGGACCCGACCGGCTCCGACGCGGGCGGCGCGGTCGACTTCCACGGTCCGCACCAGGCGGGCATCGCCACCCCCGTGCAGGACCGGCTGCACTTCGCGGCGTTCGACGTGACCACCGAGGACCGCGCCGAGTTCGTCGAGCTGCTGAAGGACTGGACGGCGGCGGCCCGGAAGATGGCCGCCGGGCAGCCGGTCGGCGAGGGCGCCTACGGCGGACTGGCCGAGGCCCCGCCGGACGACACCGGCGAGGCGCTGGGCCTCAAGCCCTCCCGGCTGACCCTCACCGTCGGCTTCGGGCCCTCCCTGTTCAAGAAGTTCGGCCTCGCCGCCCACCGCCCGCCGGCCCTCGTCGACCTGCCGAAGTTCCCCGGCGACAACCTCGACAGGAGCCGCAGCGGCGGCGACCTGTGCGTGCAGGCCTGCGCGGACGACCCGCAGGTCGCCGTGCACGCGATCCGCCAGCTGGCCCGCATCGGCTTCGGCAAGGTCGTCGTGCGCTGGTCCCAGCTCGGCTTCGGCAAGACGTCCTCGACGACACCGGACGCGCAGACCCCGCGCAACCTGTTCGGCTTCAAGGACGGCACCCGCAACATCTCGGGCACGGAGACGGAGCGGCTGGAGAAGTTCGTCTGGGCCGGCGCGAAGGACGGGGCCCCGTGGATGGCGGGTGGCTCCTACCTCGTCGCCCGGCGCATCCGCATGCACATCGAGACCTGGGACCGCGCCTCGCTCCAGGAGCAGGAGGACGTCTTCGGCCGCGACAAGGGCGAGGGCGCCCCGGTCGGCAGGGCGAAGGAGCGCGACGAGCCGTTCCTGAAGGCGATGAAGCCCGACGCGCACGTCCGGCTCGCGCACCCCGACGCCAACGGCGGGGCGACGATCCTGCGCCGCGGCTACTCGTTCACCGACGGCACCGACGGCCTGGGCCGCCTGGACGCGGGCCTGTTCTTCCTCGCCTACCAGCGCGACGTGCGCACCGGCTTCATCCGCGTCCAGCGCAATCTGGCGACGGACGCGCTCAACGAATACATCCAGCACGTGGGTTCGGCGGTCTTCGCGATCCCGCCCGGCGTCCGCGACGCGGACGACTGGTGGGGCAGCACGCTGTTCGCCAAGGAGGCGTAACCGTGTTCTCCAACTACCTGATCGGTCTGCGCGAGGGCCTGGAGGCTTCCCTCGTCGTCTGCATCCTCATCGCCTATCTGGTCAAAACGGGCCGCCGGGACGCGCTGAAGCCCATCTGGGCCGGCATCGGCGTCGCGGTCGCCATCGCGCTCGGCTTCGGCTGCGTCCTCGAATTCGGCTCGCAGGAGCTGACGTTCAAGGCACAGGAGGCCCTCGGCGGCTCCCTGTCGATCGTCGCGGTCGTGCTGGTGACGTGGATGGTGTTCTGGATGCGGCGCACCGCCCGTCACCTGAAGTCGGAGCTGCACGGCAAGCTGGACGAGGCCCTGAGGATGGGCACGGGCGCGCTGGTGGCCACCGCGTTCCTCGCGGTGGGCCGCGAGGGGCTGGAGACCGCCCTGTTCGTGTGGGCGTCGGTGCACGCGGCGAGCGACGGCACCCCGCGTCCGCTGATCGGCGTGGCCCTGGGCCTGGCGTCGGCGGTGCTGCTCGGCGTGCTGTTCTACAAGGGCGCGGTGCGCATCAACCTGGCCAAGTTCTTCACCTGGACCGGCGGCATGCTGGTCGTCGTGGCCGCGGGCGTGCTGGCGTACGGGGTGCACGACCTGCAGGAGGCCGACCTGCTGCCCGGCCTGACGAACCTGGCCTTCGACATCAGCGGCACCGTCGATCCGTCGAGCTGGTACGGCACCCTGCTGAAGGGCGTGTTCAACTTCCAGCCCGACCCGACCGTCCTCCAGGTCACGGTGTGGCTGCTGTACCTGGTCCCGGCGCTCGCGCTGTTCCTCGCCCCGGTAGGGTTCGCCTCCGGGAAGGGGAAGGTGAAGGAACCTGATGAGCAGGGATCGCGGCCCTCGAAGGCCCCGCAGACTTGACCGGAGCGCCCTCATAGCGGCCTCGGTGACCGCTCTGTCGTTGGCGGCGAGCGGCTGCGTCGTGGTGCACGGCGAGCGCGAGGTGCTCCCCGCGACCACCCGGGCCGAGGCCGCGAAGGCGCTCGAACGGTTCACGGACGCCTACAACAAGGCCGACAAGGCCTACGACGGCTCCCTGGACGCCGAGTACACCACCGGCGCCCTCGCCGCCATCGACTCGGCGCGGCTGAAGGCGGGCCGGACCAACAACCCGGGCGGCAACCCGTCGCACACGCCGCTGGAGCTGACGGACGCGAAGTTCACGATCCCGAAGAAGGCGGGCTGGCCGCGCTGGTTCGTCGCGGACACCCGGGCCAACAAGGGCGGTGGGACGCGCTGGCTGCTGGTGTTCACCCGCAGCGGCCTGGAGGAGACCTGGCAGGTCGCGTACCTGACGCTGGTCGCCCCCGGTGACGTGCCCGAGTTCAGGACGGACGAGGACGGCTGGGCCGAGGCCGTGCCCGCGAACGCGACCGGGCTGGCCGCCGCGCCCGCCGGTCTGAGCGAGGACTACGCGACGTATCTGAAGGACGGCGGGAAGACCTTCGCGGACGGCTCCCACACCAGTGCGTGGCGCGAGCTGCGCAAGAAGCGGTCGATCAGGCCGGGCCTGGTCACCCAGTACGTCGACGAGCCGCTGACGAACGGCGACCACGCGCCGCTGGCGCTGCGCACGAAGGACGGCGGGGCGCTGGTGTTCTTCGCCACGCGCCACTTCGAGAAGCAGACCGCCGCGCAGGGCACCTCCGTGCCCGCCCCGAACAAGGACGTGCTGGCGCTGACGGACGGCGAGATCAAGCAGTCGCTGACGATGGAGTTCGTCTCCAACGAGGTCGCGCTGGATCCGGCGGGCAGCGGTCGGGTGGCCGTCCTGGGCCGGCTCCAGGGCATGACGTCGGCGAAGGGCGAGTAGGTCCTCGCGGCCGGCCCGCGCTCAGCGGCGCAGGGGCCAGGCGGTGCCGGCGGGGTCGCTCTCCTCGCCGGCGTGCCGGGCACAGGCGTCGGTGAGGGTCTCCAGCAGGGTCAGCGGGTCGGGCAGCGGCTGCTCGGGGCCGCGCACCCAGTGCACCGTCCGGCCCTCGCCGGGCAGCCGGGCGGGCGGTACGAGCACGTAGGAGCCGCGGCAGTGCCAGCGCAGGCCGGGGTGCTCGTCCATGGTCTCGGGGTGGCAGTCCAGCTCGCACGGCCACCACTCGTCCTCCTGCTCGGGGGTGCCGCGGGTGAGGGTGAAGAACAGCATGCGGCCGTCGTCGCTCTCGGCGACGGGCCCGACCTCGACGCCCGCGTCGAGCAGCCGCCGCAGTGCCTCGCGGCCGGCCTCCAGGGGCACGTCGAGGACGTCGTGCACCATGCCGGTCGCGGTGATGAAGTTGGCCTGCGGCTGGTGCCGGACCCAGCGCTCGATCTGCGCCCGGTCGGTGGTGGACTGCGTCTGCCAGGCGAACGACACCGGGTGCCGGGCGGGGGTGGGACAGCCGACGCGGTCGCAGGAGCAGCGGTAGCCGACGGGGTGGGCGGCGGGCGCGAGCGGCAGTCCCGCGGCGGCGGCGGCGAGCAGCAGGGGCTCCCGGTCACCGTCACCGGCGGTTTCCTTCGGGCGGCCCTTGCGCAGCCACTGGGAGAGTTTGTCCCGCAGGCCGGGCCGGCCACCGAAGTCCGCGCTCATCTATCCCCTCGCCTCGCCGTCGTGCGCACCAGCATGCCTCATGCTCCCACCATTCGGCGCTTGAGGGGTCGGGAAGGGACAAACCTCACCGGTCAGCGGGGAGCGAGTCCGTACAGCGCGTAGTCGACGAGCGTGTCGGTGTAGTCGTAGGAGATCGGGGCCGTGCGCTGCAGCCAGCGCTGGGCGAGCGGGGAGACGAAGAGTTCGAGGGCGATGCGCGGGTCGATCTCCGGCCGGATCTGTCCGGCGTCCTGGGCGGCGCGCAGCCGGTCGACGTAGAGCCGGAGCGAGGGCTCCAGGAGCTTGGCGACGAACTCCCGGCCGAGCTGCTCGTTGACGACGCCCTCCGCGGCCAGGGCGCGGGAGGGGGCCTCGAACCTCGGGTCGGTGAGCTCGTCGACGGTGGCGCGCAGCACGGCCTTGAGGTCGGCGGCGAGGTCGCCGGTGTCCGGGATGACGTACGTCTCCTGCCCCGCCGCCTGCGCGGACTGCTCGCCGAGGTCGAGGAAGGCCTCCAGCAGGACGTCGGCCTTCGAGGGCCACCAGCGGTAGATGGTCTGCTTGCCGACGCCGGCGCGGGCGGCGATGCCCTCGATGGTGGTCCTGGGGTAGCCGACCTCGGCGACGAGGGCGAGGGCGGCGTCGTAGATGGCCCGGCGGGAACGGGCGCTGCGGCGTGTGGCGTCGGGGTGCGGCCTGCCGGGGGGCGGGGCCGGGACCTGGGCGGGTTTCTGGGGGGCCATGGCGCGAATTTACCAGTTGACAAGACGGTGCGTCTCGCCGGACAGTGGTGACGACGCTGAAACGAGACGAACCGTCTCGTCACTCTGGAGTGAAGGGAAGTGAGCCTCCGATGACCCGAGGCGGAGCCGGGAACATGCTGGGCGTGGGCGGCGCGCGCCGCCACCTCGGCCGCGAGGCCCTGCGCGGCGGCGGCCCGGGAGGACGGATCGGCGGCACGCCGGACGCGCGGGCCCAGAAGCGGGAGCTGCTGCGCAGGCTCCAGGAGAAACAGCGGGAGGGGACGCGGGGAGAGCCCCGGGAGGGGACGCGGGAGGGGACCCGGGAAGAGCCCCGGGAGGAGTCCTGACTAGCGCTCCGACGCCGGGGGCCACGGGTCGCCCCAGTCCGCGTCGCGGGCCGCCCGGTACAGGTCGCCGTGGCGCTTGGTGACCGTCCGGCGGCGGAGCCGCTCGTCGGTCTCGCACAGGTCGAGCAGGACCTGCCCCTTGCGGATCTGCGGGCGCCGGACCACGCGGGAGGCGGCGGGGGCGACCGGGAAGCGGGCGGCGGCGACGTAGCTGAACTTCTCGTCCTCGTAGGCGAGGGAGCCGCCCTTGACCTGGCGGTGCAGGGAGGAACGGCTGACCCGCGCCGAGAAGTGGCACCAGTCCGTGCCGGGGACGATGGGGCAGGCGGCGCTGTGCGGGCAGGGCGCGGCGACGTGGAGACCGGCGGCGATCAGCCGGTCGCGGGCCTCGATGACCCGGGCGTAGCCGTCGGGGGTGCCCGCCTCGACGATCACGACGGCCTGCGCGGCACCGGCGGCGGCGTCGACGAGGGCGGCGCGGTCGGGGGCGGCCAGCTCGTTGAGGACGTAGGAGACGGTGACGAGGTCGGTGCTCTCCACGGTGAGCGCCGCTCCGATCCGGGAGCGCTGCCAGCGGGTGTCGCGCAGGGCCGGGTGGGCGGCGGCGATCTCCTCGCCGAGGGCGAGCGCGGGCTCGGCCCAGTCGAGCACGGTCACCGGGCGGACGCCGCCCCAGGTGTCGCTGACGGCCCAGGTCGCCGCGCCGGTCCCGCCTCCCACGTCCACCTGGCTCGCGGGCGTCCACCCGGGGACGGCGTCCGCGAACGCCGCGAGCGCCGACCGCACGGCGGCGAAGGTCGCCGGCATGCGGTACGCGGCGTACGCGACGACGTCCGCGCGGTCCCGCAGGATCGGGGCGTCGGTGGGGGTGGCCCCGCGGTAGTTGGCGATCAGCCGCTCGACGGCCTGCGACGCCTGGCGGGGCGGGAGTCCGTCGACCAGGTCGGCGAGGGCGGTGCGCAGGGTGTCGGCGGGGGTGGCGGGGGCGTTCACCCGGGGATTCTAGTCCCCCGCCGGACCCGCCGGGCCGCCGCGGGCACCCCGCGCCACCGCCGGAGGCACCCGCCCCCACCTGGTCAGATCGCCCGTACCGCCCGTGCCACCCGGGTCCCCAGCGCCGCCCTGGGCCCGTTGTCCGGCGGGCGGCGACGGGGGTGGACCGTGTTGGCGAGCAGGATCGCGAACGTGTCCGTCGCGCGGTCCAGGACCAGCATCGTGCCGGTGAAGCCGGTGTGCCCGGCCGCTCCCCGTCCCGCCAGCTCCCCCATGAACCACGGCTGGTCGAGCGCGAACCCGAGCCCCGGTTCGGTCAGGAGCAGCTCCACGAAGTCGGGGCCGAGGATGCGCGCGGGCCCGTACGCACCGCCCGCGAGCAGCGTCCGGCAGAAGACCGCCAGGTCCCGTCCGGTCGAGAACAGCCCCGCGTGACCGGCCACCCCGCCCAGCGCCCAGGCGTTCTCGTCGTGGACGACGCCCCGCAGCATTCCCCGGTCGGCCCTGGCCCACGGCCGCCGCTGGTCCTCCGTGGCCGCCGCGTCCGGGCACGGCCCGAAGCGCGTCGCCGTCATGCCCAGCGGCCGGGTGATCCCGTCGCGCACGAGGGCGTCGAGCGGGCGGCCGGTGACGCGCTGGAGGACGTGCTGCAGGAGCAGCATGTTCAGGTCGGAGTAGCAGTACGTGCCGGGCACCCCCACCGGTGGTTCCGCCCGCAGCCGCCGCAGCCGTTCCGCGTCGTCGGCGCAGTCGTACAGCGGCAGTTCGGGCCGTAGCCCGGAGGTGTGGGTGAGCAGTTGCCGCACGGTGACGCCGTGCGCGGCGGCCCCGCGGAAGTCGGGCAGGTACGCCCCGACCTCCGCGTCGATGCCGAGCGTGCCGCGTTCGATCTGCTGCACGGCGGCGACCGCGGTGAACAGTTTGGTCAGGGACGCCAGGTCGAAGGGCGTGCCGACGGTCGCCGGCACCCGGGAGGCGGCGGGCAGCTCCACGCCGGTGCCGGTGTGCGGGTCGCAGGACGCGTACCGCACGGCCCAGCCCGCGGCCTCCTCGACGGCGAGCACCGGCCCGCGGCCCACGGCCACGACGGCGCCCGCCGCCCAGGGCCGCTCGCCGGCCGTGAGGGCGTGCAGGTCCTCCACGACCCGGCTCAGCTGCCCGGGGTCGAGTCCGGCCCGCTCGGGGGTGTCGCGGCGCAGTCTCGGAGTGCTCAGCTCTCCGCCCCCTCCGCGGTCGTACGCCCGGCGAAGGGGCGGCACATGCCCAGGAAGAAGACCGACGCCAGCACGGCCGACGCCAGTTGGACGACGGCCATCGGCAGGGCGGTGTCCTTCCCGGCGATCCCGACCAGCGGGGAGGCGACGGCGCCGATGAGGAAGGAGGACGTGCCGAGCAGCGCGGACGCGGACCCGGCGGAGTGCCTGACCCGCATCAGGGCGAGCGTCTGGGTGTTGGGCAGGCTGATGCCCATCGCGGACATCAGCACGAACAGCGCGGCGGCGACGGGTACGAGCCCGACCTCGCCGAAGACGCCGAGGGACATCAGGAGCAGGGCGGTCGCGGCGGCGATGACGACGAGGAGGCCGATGCCCAGCACCCGGTCCAGGCGGACCCGCCCGACGAGGACCTTGCCGTTGACCTGCCCGACGACGACCAGGCCGATCGAGTTGAGCCCGAACAGCAGGCTGAACGTCTGCGGGGAGGCGCCGTAGATCTCCTGCACGACGAACGGTGAGGCCGAGATGTAGGCGAACAGCGCGGCGAAGGCGAAGCCGCCGGCGAGCATGTACCCGGTGAAGGCGCGGTCGGCGAGCAGGGCGCGCATCGAGCGGAGGGTGTCGCCGACCCCGCCGGCGTGCCGTTCGGACTCCGGCAGCGTCTCGGGCAGCTTGGCCCACACGACCCCGCCCAGCAGCACCCCGACCACGGTGAGCAGGACGAACACGCCCCGCCAGTCCGTCACCCGCAGGATCTGCCCGCCGACGAGCGGGGCGACGACCGGGGCGACGCCGGAGATCAGCATGAGGGTGGAGAAGAAGCGGGCCATGGCGTCGCCGTCGTACAGGTCGCGCACGACGGCCCGCGCGATGACGATCGCGGCGGCGCCCGCGAGGCCCTGGACCAGGCGGAACGCGACGAGGAGTTCGACGGTGGGCGCCAGCGCGCACAGGGCGGTGGCGACGACGTAGACGGCGAGGCCGGTCAGCAGCGGGCGGCGGCGGCCCCACTTGTCGCTCATCGGGCCGACGACGAGCTGGCCGAGGGCCATGCCGGCCAGGCAGGCGGTGAGCGTGAGCTGGACGGTCGCCGCCGGCGCGCGCAGCGACTCGGTGACCGCCGGCAGCGAGGGGAGGTACATGTCCATCGCCAGCGGCGGGGTGGCGGTCAGTCCGCCGAGGACGAGCGTGACGAGCAGCCCGGTGCGGCGGGTGCCGCGCGGCGGACGAGCGGCCGGCTCCGTGCCCGGCCGGGCCGCCCGGGGGGTGTGGGTTCGTGTGGTGTCCGACGGTGACGCGTGCGGTATGGACGGCCCGCGTTCGGGCATGTGCCCCTCCCTCTTCGACAGATCCGGCACCTATGCTCTCAGCTCGTACGGACTTGTCTGAACGTGAGCGAGGGTGGGGCACGGTGGCCGAGCAGAAGGTGCGCTGGGGGATTCTGGCGACCGGCGGGATGGCGGCGAGGTTCACGGCGGATCTGGTCGACCTGCCGGACGCGGAGGTCGTGGCGGTCGCCTCGCGGACCGAGGCGTCGGCGAAGGCGTTCGCCGAGCGGTTCGGGATACCGCGGGCGTACGGCGACTGGGAGTCGCTGGCCCGGGACGAGGACGTCGACGTGGTGTACGTCGCCACCCCGCACGCGGCGCACCGCGCCGCCGCCGGCCTCTGCCTGGAGGCGGGCCGCAGCGTGCTGTGCGAGAAGCCGTTCACGCTGAACGCCCGTGAGGCGGGGGAACTGGTCGCGCTGGCGCGGGAGCGCGGGGTCTTCCTGATGGAAGCGATGTGGATGTACTGCAATCCGCTCGTGCGGCGTCTGAAGGCACTGGTGGACGACGGGGCGATCGGCGTAGTCCGCAGTCTCCAGGCGGACTTCGGGCTGGCGGGCCCCTTCCCTCCCGTGCACCGGCTGCGGGACCCGGCGCAGGGCGGCGGCGCGCTGCTCGACCTGGGCGTGTACCCGGTGTCGTTCGCGCAGCTGCTGCTCGGTGAGCCGGCGGACGTCGCGGCGCGGGCGGTGCTCTCGCCGGAGGGCGTCGATCTCCAGACGGGTGCGCTGCTCTCCTACGACAGCGGCGCTCTCGCCTCGGTGCACTGCTCCATCGTCGGCGGTACGCCCAACTCCGCGTCGATCACGGGGTCTCTGGGCCGTATCGACGCCCCGGACGGCTTCTTCTTCCCGGAGCGTTTCGTGCTGCACCGGGACGGCCGCGACCCCGAGGAGTTCACGGCCGACCCGGCCGACGGCCCCCGCGCGAGCCTCGGGCACGAGGCGCGGGAGGTGATGCGGGCGCTGCGGGCCCGCGAGAGCGAGTCGCCGCTGGTCCCGCTGGAGGGCACCCTCGCCGTGATGCGGACGCTCGACGCGATCCGGGACCGCGTCGGCGTCCGTTACCCGGGCGAGCAGCCGGGCGAGCAGTCGGACGAGCTCCTCGGCGAGGTGGCCGCGGAGCGCGAGGTCACGCCGGCCTGAGCCCCTGCTCCCCCACCTCCGTCACGAAGGAGGCGGCGGTCGTGAGCGGCGCGCCCTCGGTGGTCACGTGGGACACCGTCTTGAAGTCGGCGCGCGCCAGCTTCCGGCCCAGCGTCACCGTCGTGTAGCCGCGCAGGCCGTTGTAGAACTTCAGGTGCGGATTGGCGGCCATGTAGGTGTCCCAGTTGGACGGCTTCTCGGAACCGTTGCCGCCGCTGGTGATGGAGGAGGTGACGATCTCCGTGCCCAGGGTCCGGGAGCCCGGGTCGGAGAAGTCGCGCTTGATGTCGAAGCCGTAGTGCACGTGCACGTCGCCGGTGAGGACCATCAGGTTCTCGACACCGGCGGCCTGCGCGCCGGCCAGGATCCGTTCGCGGGAGGCCGGGTAGCCGTCCCAGGAGTCCATGGAGACCTTGGACGGCAGGGTGGTGGAGCTGTACCGCTGGGAGAAGGTGACCTGCTGGGGCACCACGTTCCACACGGCGTCCGACCGGTGCCAGCCGTTGATCAGCCAGCGCTCCTGGGCGTCGCCCGTCAGGGTGCGGCTCGGGTCCTCGGACTCCGGGCCGGGGAACTGCCAGCCGTCGCCGTAGGCCTGGTTCGAGCGGTACTGGCGGGTGTCGAGCACGTCGAACTGGGCGAGCCGGCCCCAGTGCAGACGCCGGTACAGCTTCAGGTCCGGCCCCTCGGGCAGCTGCGGGCGCCGCAGCGGCATGTTCTCCCAGTAGGCCCGGTAGGCGGCGGCCCGGCGCAGCAGGAACTCCTCGGGCGGCACGCTGTTCTCGGGGGTGTCGCCCGCGTAGTTGTTCTCGGTCTCGTGGTCGTCCCAGGTGACGACGAAGGGGTGCGCGGCGTGCGCGGCCCGCAGGTCGGGATCGGACTTGTAGAGGGCGTACCGCAGGCGGTAGTCCTCCAGCGTCACCGTCTCGTGGTTGAACTGGGCGGGCAGGGTGCCGGCCGGGTAGGCACGGGAGCCGCCGACGGCGTTGACGGCGTACTCGTAGAGGTAGTCGCCGAGGTGGAAGACGACGTCCACGTCCTCCTCGGCGAGGTGGCGGTACGCGGTGTAGTAGCCCTGGTCGTAGCGCTGGCAGGAGACCAGCCCGAAGGTGAGGTCCGCAGCCCGGCTGTGCGTCGCGGGGGCGGTGCGGGTGCGGCCGACGGGGCTGACGAAGCGTCCGGCGCGGAAGCGGTAGTAGTAGACGTGGCCGGGGGCGAGGTGCTCGACCTCGACGTGGACGGTGTGGTGGAACTCGGGGTGGGCGGTGGCGGTTCCCCGTCTGACGACGCGGCGGAACCGTTCGTCGAGGGCGAGTTCCCAGCCGACGTCGACGCGTTGGGCGGGCAGTCCGCTGTCGGCCTGGTACGGCGCGGGGGCCAGGCGGGTCCACAGCAGGACGGAGCCCGGCAGCGGGTCGCCCGAGGCGACGCCGAGGGTGAAGGGGTCGCCGGTGAGCCGGGCCGGATCGAGTTCGGCGGCGCTCGCGGTGCCGGCGGCGGGCAGGTTCACGGAGAAGGCGAGCGCCGCGGCGGCGCCGGTGACGGTCAGGAAGCGGCGGCGGCCCAGGTGGCGGGCGGCGGCGCGGAGTTCGGGCGCGTGCGAGGCGTGGGGGGCCTGGGCGCGGTGCGTGGCCTGGTGGTGCGCGGGTGTCATCCGTTCCTCCCCTTGCGGTGGGTGCAGGGGGCATTCGAACGGCCGGGAACGACGCCACCTTGGCGCGGACATGGCGATCCTGTGGCGGACGGATGAGTTCCGCATGATCGCCGGCCGGTTCCCCACGCGTACGCTGCGGCCTCATGAACACCGTGAGAACCGCTGACGAGGGGACGTACGACATGACCGGCCGGGAGAGGATCGCCGTGGTGACGGGTGCCGGTTCCGGCATCGGGCGCGCGGTCGCCGCCGAACTGCTGCGCGCGGGCTGGACGCTGGTCCTGGCCGGCCGCCGCGCCGAGACCCTGGAGGAGACGGCCGCGCTCGTCCCCGACGGCACCGTCCTCGCCGTACGGACCGACGTGTCACGGCCCGAGGACGTGGCCGCCCTGTTCGCCGCCGTGCGCGACCGGTTCGGGCGGCTGGACCTGCTGTTCAACAACGCCGGGACGTTCGGCCCGGGCGGCGTGCCGGTCGAGGACCTGTCCTACGAGGCGTGGCGGCACGTGGTGGACACCAACCTCAACGGGGCGTTCCTGTGCGCGCAGGCGGCGTACCGGCAGATGAAGGAGCAGAGCCCGCAGGGCGGCCGGATCATCAACAACGGCTCGATCTCCGCGCACACGCCGCGCCCGCACTCGGTGGCGTACACGGCGACCAAGCACGCGCTGACGGGCCTGACCAAGTCACTGTCCCTGGACGGACGCCCCTACGGCATCGCGGTCGGCCAGATCGACATCGGCAACGCGGCGACCGACATGACGGCCGGCATGCGGACCGGAGCCCTCCAGGCCAACGGGGAGGTGGCGCCCGAACCGGTGATGGACGTCGCCGACGTGGCACGCACGGTGCGGCACATGGCGGAACTGCCGCTGGAGGCGAACGTGCAGTTCGCGACGGTCATGGCGACGACGATGCCGTACGTGGGGCGCGGCTGAACGGGCCGCGCGAGTGGCATCCCTGACGGACCGCGTGAGCGGCATCCCTGACGGACCGCGTGAGCGGCATCCTGACGGCCCGTCGGCGATCCACACCACCGGAATTCAACAGTCCGCACTCTTGCGGCCGGTGACGGACTTGTGCTCAACTTCTCTTCACCGAAACTTCACACTCGGAGTGCCGACCTTCCGGAACTCCACGAGCCACACCGAGGGGGAGGGCGGCAGCCGTTCCGGCCACCGGAGGGGGTGGATCCCGCGGGAGACCGCGGGATGCGCACCGGTGGACGGAACGGCTGCCGCGCACACGGGGACATCACGGGGACGCCGGCGTTACGCCTGCCCGGTCTCGAACCGCGTGATGCGGCCGTCCTCGTCGACGGTGAAGTTCCACCGGGTGCGCATCTCGCCCCAGGTGTCGTTGCGGTAGCGGGCGATGAGGGCGCGCCCGCCGTTCGACTCGTTGTCGACCTCCAGGTGGCCGTTCGAGGTGAAGATCTCCTGGTCGATCCACTGGTCGAGGTCCCGGTCGTCGCCGTCGTCGGCCATGGTGGCGTCCGGCGCGAGCACCGCCAGGAAGGCCTCGCGGTCGTGGGCGTTGACGGCGGCGACGAAGGCCCGCACGGCCGGGTCGCTGAGTCGGGTGGTCTGGATCGTCATGCCGGCCAGCGTCACACCGGCCCCGCGCCCCCGCCACCCGAACGGCGCCCGTGGCGGGCCGAACGGGTGCGCGGGCGCGGGGCCGGTGTGACGGTGGGAACGCGAGGAGGGGCACCACCTCACGTCCTGCCGAAGGAGCCGACATGACCTGCTACGACCGACGCGACCTCGGACTGCTGCTGCTCCGTCTGGGGACGGGAGGCGTCCTGGCCGCCCACGGCGCGCAGAAACTGCTCGGCTGGTTCGGCGGCGGGGGGCTGGAGGGGACCGGCCAGGCCATGGAGGCCATGGGTTACACCCCGGGCCGGGCCAGCGCGACCGCGGCGGGCCTCGCGGAGGCGGGCGGCGGCCTGCTGCTGGCCCTGGGCCTGGCCACCCCGGCCGCGGGCGCGGCGGCGGCCGGCGCGATGGCGGGCGCCGCGGCGGTGCACGCCCCGAACGGCTTCTTCGCCCAGAGCGGCGGCTACGAGTACGCGGCCTCCCTGGGCCTGACCGCCACCGGCCTCGCGGTCACGGGCCCCGGCCGCCTCTCCCTGGACCACGCCCTGGGCCACGCGGTCAACCGGAACTGGATGGTCCCGGCGGCCTTCGCGGCGACGGCCGCGGCCACGACGGTGGTCATCGGGGCGCGCAACAAGCGGATGCGGGAGGCGGCGGAGGCCAAGCAGGAAAAGCTGTTCGACTGACACGCAGGCCGCACCGGCCCCCGGGCCCGCGTGGCAGGCTGCCGGACATGACCGAGAACCGAGGCGGCACCCCCGCCGACGACCCGTGGACCACCGTCGACGCCCTGTGGAAGTGGCTGGAGGCGGACCAGCCCGTCGGCGGCCGCGAGGGCCTGCTGCTGCGCGTGCTGAAGCTGTCGGAGGAGGTCGGCGAGGTCGCCGAGGCGGTGATCGGCGCGACCGGCCAGAACCCGCGCAAGGGCGTCACGCACACGTGGGCGGACGTCGAGGCGGAACTGTGCGACGTCGCGATCACGGCGATGGTGGCCCTGCGCACGCTGACCCCCGACGCCCGGGGCGTGTTCGCACGGCACCTGACCCGGGTGGCGGGGCGGTCGCTGGGGCCGGGGGCCTGACGGCGAGGTGGCGGGGCCGGGGCATCACCGCGTGCGGCCGGAGGCAGCGCGTTCTCGGCATCCCCTACGGTCGGACTGTGATGATCAGAACGGGTGAGCCGCGCAGGCTCGGTGTATCGGCGTCCGAGGCGCGGTTGCGCTTCGAGGCGGAGGAGCGGGAGACCGGGAGCGGGCCGGGCCGCAGGCTGCTCACGGTCGACGGGGACCCCGCCTTCGAACTCAGCTTCTGGTGCGGGACGTGCCCGTTCCTGTTCCGTCGGCTGGAGACCGCCCGGGGGTCGCCGTCGCTGTCGCTGTCGCTGCAGAACGTGAGGGACCGGCTCACCGGCCCGCTGGACGGTCCGGACGACGGCGGCGTGATCGACGCGTTCGGTGCGCTGCTGCCGGAGGGCGAGTACCTTCCGATGCTGCTCGGCGTGGAGCCCCGGCTGGTCCTCCCCGGCCAGAAGGACGACTACTTCGCCGGCGAGCAGGTGGCCACGTGGGGGTTCGACCAGTTCTGGGGCCTCCCGGAGTACCCGCACACGCCGTACTACCGGACCTTCGAGACCGCGGTCGACGCGTCCGCCCACCTGTACGAGTTCGTCGTGCCCATGGTCCCGCCGACGGTGAACACGAGGGAGGGCGTCGAGGAGTACGCCGCCCTCATGTCCCGGGGGACGGTCCCGACCGCCGTGGCGGTCTCCACGCTGGACGTGTGCGAACCCGCCGTCGGCATGCCGGACGACCACTACGGGCACTGGGGCCTGACGCACTTCCTCCTCGACGGCCACCACAAGGTGGAGGCCGCGGCCACGACCGGCCGCCCGGTGCGGCTCCTCTCCCTCCTCGCCCTGGGCGAGGGCCTGTCCGAACCCGAGGACAGCGCCCGCCTGCCGGCCCTGCGCGCGCGTCCCCGGTCGCCGAGGGCGACGTGATCTGCGGAGATGCCCTCATCGAACGGTCCCGTGGGCAACGATGAGTTTCGTGGTGTCCGGGGGTCGTACTGGCGACCCGGCTGCCCGACGGCCCCTCTGCTTGTCGCCCAGGAGGTTCTCCCATGTCCCCCGTGACCTACTCGATGAACGTCTCGCTCGACGGCTACATCGTCGGGCCGGACGGCGGCTTCGACTGGACGGAACCGGACGAGGAGGTCTTCCGTTTCTGGACCGACGAGATCCGGGAACTCGGCGTCTACCTGCTGGGACGGCGGCTGTACGAGACGATGCTGTACTGGGAGACCGCCGACCAGGATCCCTCGCTCGACGACTCGCAGCGCGAGTGGATCTCGCTGTGGAATCCGCTCCCGAAGGTGGTGTTCTCCACCACGCTGTCGGCCGTGCAGGGCCATGCCCGCCTGGCCTCCGGTGATCTGACCGAGGAGATCACGCGGCTGCGGGCCGGATCGACGAAGGGCGACATCGCGATCGGCGGCGCGACCCTCGCCGCCGAGGCGGCCGAGCGGGGTCTGATCGACGAGTACCGTGCCGTGGTCCACCCGGTGCTGGTCGGCGGCGGCATCCCGTTCTTCCCCCGGAACGAGCGGCGGGTGGATCTGGAACTCGTCGAGACCCGCACCTTCGACTCGGGAGTCGTCTACCTCCGCCACCGCGTGACGCGCTGACCGGATGACCGCCGGGCGTCGGACGCCGGAAGAGGGAAGCCGCAGACCGGGGCGGCCCGTCGTTCCCTTCCTTCCGGCTCGCATTCCTCACGCTCTGGCCCGCTTGCGGTCGGACGGGTAGCGCGGCCGACCGCTGCGCGTTCACTGGTCGTCGGGCCACAGCCGGAACGCCGCATGCCCTGTCAGGGGACGCACCATGCGGAAGTGGCGACGGTCCAGGGTGAGGATCGCGTCGGTGTGGTACTGGGCCGCCATCACCACGTTCATCGTGTCCGTGAGGCCGATCTGCGGATATCTGCGCATGGTGACCAGCGCCGTGGACAAGTGGGGTTCGATTTCCGGGACCGCGTACCGGCGCACCGCCGTACGGTCCCGAACGTGGCCGAGCGCAGCCTGTGCGGCCTCCGGACCCACACGCGTGCTCAGCAGGTAGTCGAGTTCCGCGAGCACCAGGGGTGTCACCACCAGATGGGACGCGTCGGCGACGGCCTTGCGGCACGCTCTGTGCTCGGGAGCGTCCGCGTCGAAGAGTGAGAACAGGCCGGACGTGTCGGCGATGAGCACGGTCACGCGCCGAAGCCTTCCAGGTAGACACCGCGCCCCTCGGCCCAGTCGATCGTGGAACCACTGTGGAACACGGGAATGTCGTCGTCGTCACCCATCGGATCCGTGGGGTGCGCGGGGACGGGCTGCTCCTCTGCGACCGGCGACAGTATGGCGACCGGCCGGCCGTTCTTCGTCACCGTGATCCGCTCACCGCGCTCGGCGGCCGCGAGGATGCGCGAGGCGTTCTGGTTGAAGTCACGTGCGGTCGTCTCCATGTAGTACATGGTACTACCCCGACGGGACCGGCCTCTTCCGGTGACGTCGGCCGATGGCCGAGAACAGCTCCGCGCCAGGAAGGCGGCCTTGTGGCCGTCGCCCCGCAGCTCTGACAGTGAGGACCAGCGGGGTGGCCTGATGACCGTGGGGGGACGATCTCGTGAAAGCAGGGATGGGAGTCGGGACAGAGGGCATCGACGAACTGTTGCAGGACCGCTTAATGATCATGGTCAACGACCGGTCGGTGAACCAGGTGCTCCCGTACATCCCGACGAGTACGGGCGGGCTGGTGGTGACGGGCGCCGACGCTCCTGTGCGGTGCAGGGCGATACGCAACGCCTTCCCGGAGACGGTCGTGGTCATGGACCACGAAAGTCACACTCGGCGTGCGGCCACGGCTGACGCACCTTTCGGCCTCAAGACAGCGCACGGCTGGCGCGACCTGGATCCCACTGAGCTGGATGAGGTGCTGAACGGCCAGCGCGACAACAAGGCATCCTACGCCGTAACGCCGACCTGCTTCATTCCTGCCGAGGAGGCTGGAGGCGCGCCTGCTCTCGGTGCCGTGATCAGCCAGGCGAATCACCTTCGCCGCGAGGACACCGTGGTGCTGCTGCCGTGCAACTGGCGATGGCTGCGACGCTCCTCACTGCCGCTCATGGTCGAGCAGATCCGAGCCTGCCGGCATCCCGTGGCGTTGATCCTTCAGGCAGTCGGCGACCCACTCGCATGTGATCAGGCCGCCGAGGGACTGCGTCGACTGTGCCGGTCCTGCCCCCGACTCGTGCTGTGGCGAACCGACCTGGCCGCCTTCGACGCGATGGCACACGGGGCGCTGGGTGCGGCGGTCGGAGTCTCGGCCGTGCTCCGACACGGTGTGGCTCCGCGACCCGACAACGGAGGAGGCGACCACAAACCGTATCCGGTGGTCCTGGTGCGGCGCCTGCTCCGCTACCACCGGGTGGCGACGCTTCAGGACTGGTTCGCCCACGTCGATCCGTGGACCTGCGACTGCGTGGTGTGCAAGGGAGAGGCGCTCACCCGTTTCACGGACCGCGGCGCCGACGTGGAGGCCGCCCTGCAGCACAGTGTCTGTGAACTGTACGAGCTTCACGAGGAGCTGGACGCGACGCTGGCGGGTCACGAACGCACCGGCTGGTGGCGCCTGCAACTCGCGGACGCCTGGGAGCACCATCGCCTACTGGCCTCCCGGACGGGTACGGAGGTCTCGTTCCCCAAGGTCCTCCATGCCTGGCGGCGCCAGAGCCCGTCGGCTCTGCCAGGAGCCGAGGAGCCGCGAGGTCAGGAACGGTCCGGGCCGAGCTGACTCCAGGCCTGCTCGTGGAAGAGCCACTGGGCGGGCGAGTGCCGGTGAGGCCGGTAAGGGGCTGGTTCCAGCAGCCATCGCAGCGCCCCCGTCGACTCGTGGACGGCGACACCGACCCCGTAGAAGCGGGCCTTCAGAAGGAGCAGGTCCATGTCGGTGCCCGGCCCCCGTTCCGGCTCAGTGTGCGAAACGACGAGCCCGCGGGCGCAGAACGGCGCGAACTGCGAGGCGTCCCTGACGGCAGCGTCCCACTCGCGGGCGGAGATGCCGTGCGGCCCGTGCACGAGAACCAGCTCGACACGGGCAGCGGGCACGAGGCGCCGAACGACGCCGCCCTGCTCGTCCTCGCCCAGGTCCACGACGCCGGGCGGGGCGCTGTGCAACATCCGCAGGGCATGAGGGTCGAGCGAGGACTGCGGTACCGGCAGGTCTACGGGCAGCTCGTGAAGGACGGTGAGCAGCACCCGGCTGCCGACGGCCCCGAGACCGGCCGCGGAACGGCGGTCGGCCTCGTCGGTGAATACGGTGACGGCAACCTGCACCTGCTGTCCGCGCAGTCTGATACCGACGAGCGCCTGCTCGGCCAGCAGCATGTCTCGTGTCCTCGTCCTGGTCTGTCGGGCGGCGGGCGGCTGGGGACGGGCCCGTATCGCGTGCCTCCGTTGTCTATCAGCCCCGCCCGCACCGGGCACATCTGCGGGTGGAATCCGTACGCCCGGCCGTCGCCCGCTCTAGGATGCGCCCCCGTCAGGCGGCCCTGCGGACGGCTTCCGGCATCGGCCGAGGTTCCTCCTCCCCGGTCGTCGCCGGCGGGGCCGAGGGCTCCGCGAAGGAGTCGAACACGGTCACGCCGAACCGGCGCACGAAGTGCGTGGCGGCCATGGCCAGCGCGATGACGATCGGCCCGGTGAACTCGGCTGCGGCCCCGGTGACGCCGAACCCGACGGCCATGGCCATGAGGACACACAGGAAGAGCAGCGGGACAAGTACGCGGGCTTTCGGAGAGGGCACCGCCGTTGCGTCGGGGACGGTCTGCGGCACGTCGGCGAGCCTGCCGGCATCGGCCACGCGGAAGACCGTGACGTCGGCACGGGGACGGCTGCTGTACGTGAGGATGTTGCAGATGAGCAGCCACAGTTCACGCTCGGCGGTCGCCCGTCCCTCGTCCACGGCGTTGCCGTGGACGAGGGCAGTGCGGTGGCGCAGGGCACGGACGACGGTTGCGGTGTTCTGTGCCATGGCGAAGCGGCTTCCCGGTACGGTGCCGACGGTCTCCCGGTGAGCGCGGCGCACCAGGGCCGTGCACAGCTGCTCGACCATCTGGCTCTGCCAGGCAGCCGGTGTCGTCTTGGCGGGGGCCGCACCGGCACGGGTGGTGAAGCTTTCCAGTACGCCCACGGCCACCGCGGTGACGGTGCCCGCCGAGTCGGCGTTGCGCACGGCCCAGATGTCGATGCAGGTGAGCAGGACCGACACCTGGAAGAAGGCGAAGTAGACGCCGATGGCCCACAGTGATGAGGTGTGCCAGGCCGAGGGGGCGAGGAGGGCCAGCGCGGCACAGGCGAGCATGCCGGGTGCGGCGAAGACGGCCCGGCTCAGCGGTACCCAGGTGGCGTGCGCGTGCACCTGGTCGATGAGTTGTTCGGACGTCAGCACTGTGGATTCCGGGTGGGAGTCCAGTCGTCTGTCGAGCTCGCTCTTGACAGCGGCGAGCCGGCCTTTTGCGCTGTGTCGCCCGAGCCGCTTCAGTAGAGGTACTCGGCCGAGAAGACGCCCCGGTACGCGCGTGCCACCCACCCACGGGATGTAGTACGCGACGAGCGTGCCCGAAGCCGCGAGGATCCAGAAGTAGAAGACGAACCACAAGAATGCCTTTCTCGTGCTCATGGGAGCAGGCTGGCATCAGGCCCGCTCAGGCAATGGCGGACCTTGATGATCCGGACGGCGGTCCGTCCTCTTTGAGCAGATCAGTGGCGCGGTGGGCGGTCTCGTCCGCGCCGGGCGGGAGAAAGCGGCCGGCTCTGCCGCTCCAGGTGACGACGAGTTCGTCACGGGCGCGGGTGGCGGCGACGAACACCAGGGAACGGGCTCGTTGTTCCTCCTGCCGGTAACGGTCCGGGTTCGCGAGCCGGTACTGCTCGATCCGTTGGTGCGGCACTTGGCCCTCGCCGACGGAGGTCAGGAACACACGCTGGAACTCCAGTCCTTTGAAGCGGTGCCGTCCGACCCCTGGGGCAGCTTGACCCGCTTCTCGGAGTCGCCGAGGGAGTGGGCGGCATCACCGAGCTGACGGATCCACGGATCAACGAGTACGGCGTCGAGGAGACCACCGTCGGCGCAGTCGGCCCCCGGACGCCCTGTCGCAACTGATGCTTGATCAATAACCTTGCGCGGTACACCAAGTCTCGATCCTGGGAGCCCCATGTCCACCGCCCAGCAGGTGCCCGACATCCTCTCGCCCGAGTTCGCGGCGAACCCCTACCCCGCCTACCGGGTCATGCGGGAGACCGCGCCCCTCATCTGGCACGAGGCGACCCGGAGTTACATCGTCTCGCGCTACGAGGACGTCGAGCGCGTCTTCAAGGACAAGGCCGGCGAGTTCACCACGGACAACTACGCCTGGCAGATCGAGCCCGTGCACGGCAAGACGATCCTCCAGCTGAGCGGGCGGGAGCACGCCGTGCGCCGGGCGCTCGTCGCCCCCGCCTTCCGCGGCAGCGACCTGGAGCGGAAGTTCCTGCCCGTGATCGAGCGCAACTCCCGCGAGCTCATCGACTCCTTCCGGCACACCGGCTCCGCCGACCTGGTCACGGACTACGCCACCCGCTTCCCGGTCAACGTCATCGCCGACATGCTGGGCCTGGACAAGGCCGACCACTCCCGCTTCCACCGCTGGTACACGGCCGTCATCGCCTTCCTCGGGAACCTCTCGGGCGACCCCGAGGTGACGGCGGCCGGCGAGCGGACCCGGGTGGAGTTCGCCGAGTACATGCTGCCGATCATCCGGGAACGCCGCGAGAACCCGGGCGACGACCTGCTGTCCGCGCTGTGCGCCGCCGAGGTCGACGGGGTGCGGATGAGCGACGAGGACGTCAAGGCGTTCTGCAGCCTGCTGCTCGCCGCCGGCGGTGAGACCACCGACAAGGCCATCGCCGGCATCTTCGCGAATCTGCTGCTCCACCCCGACCAGCTCGCCGCCGTCCGCGCGGACCGCTCGCTGATCCCGCGCGCCTTCGCCGAGACCCTGCGGTTCACCCCGCCCGTGCACATGATCATGCGGCAGTCCGCGACGGAGGTGACGCTCAGCGGCGGCACCGTGCCCGCGGGTGCCACCGTCACCTGTCTGATCGGTGCGGCCAACCGTGACGAGAGCCGCTACCGCGACCCCGACCGCTTCGACATCTTCCGCGACGACCTCACCACCACGACCGCCTTCTCGGCCGCCGCCGACCACCTCGCCTTCGCGCTCGGCCGGCACTTCTGCGTCGGCGCGCTGCTGGCCAAGGCGGAGGTGGAGACCGGCGTCGGCCAGCTCCTCGACGCCATGCCCGACGTGCGCCTCGCCGACGGCTTCGAACCGGCCGAGCAGGGCGTGTTCACCCGGGGACCGCAGAGCCTCCCGGTGCGCTTCACCCCCGTGCGGGACTGACCCGTACCGACCCGTCCCACCTGCCGGTCCGCGCCGGGTTCCGGGCCCTGGTCACGGGCCCGGAACGCGCGCTACTGCACCACCGGTGTGAACCGCACCGGAAGCGCCGACAGCCCGCGCATCCAGATCGACGGTCGCCAGGTCAGCTCCGCCGGATCCACTGCCAGCACCAGGTCGGGCAGCCGCTCCAGCAGCGTCTCGACCGCCGTCCGCGCCATCACGTCCGCGAGCTGGGGAGCCGGATAGGGGCAGCGGTGCTCGCCGTTGCTGAACGACAGGTGCGCGGCGTTCTCCGCGCCCACGTGCCCCTCCGGCCAGATCTGCGGGTCGGTGTTGGCCGCGGCCAGCCCCAGCACCAGGCAGTCACCGGCCCGGATCTGCCGGCCGCCCAGCTGGACGTCCCGTGCCGCCCACCGCCCGATGAAGTTCTGCGTCGGCGTGTCCAGCCACAGCACCTCGTTGAGCGCCTCGCCCACGCTGAGCCGGCCGCCCGACACGTTCACGGCGAACCGCTCGTCCGTCAGCAGCAGCCGCAGCGTGTTGCAGATCCAGTTCGCGGTCGGCTGCTGCGCCGCGGCGATCACGGAGATCAGGTCCTGGACGACCTCCTCGTCCGTCAGGCCCGCCGGGTGCGTCAGCATGCGCGAGGTGACGTCCGGGCCGGGGGCGGCCCGCTTGTCCCTCACCAGCTGCCGCAGCCGCTCACCCACGCGCCCGTACGCCGCCACCGGGTCGTCGCCCTCCCCGGCGTCCAGGGAGATCCGCAGGTCGTCGACGAGCCGGCGGGTGTCCTCGCCCGAGGTCGGCATCCCGCACATCTGCACCACGGTGCGCATCGGCAGGGCGTGCGCGTAATCGGCCATCAGCTCCGCCTGGCCGCTGCCCGCGAACCGGGCGATGAGTTCGTCGGCGATCAGCAGGCAGTCGTGGGACAGCTCGAACTGGTCGATCCCCTCCAACGCCTCGGTGATCACCCCGGCCCGGGGGGGGGGGGGGGGGCCCCCCCCGGCGGGGGCCCCCCCCCGGGGGCCCCCCCCCCGGCGCCCCCGCCCCCCCCCCGGGGGGGGGGGGCCCCCCGCGCCCCCCCCCCCCGCGGCGGCC